>NZ_JANRMI010000001.1:900000-1163353 GCF_029531655.1 Bdellovibrio svalbardensis | reverse complement strand
TTATTACTTGCGGCGCCGGTGTTGCCTTGCATCCATCTCTTCGTGGAAAAAGGGACCTAAGGTATTCAAAAAGAGTCTCTGTCAATTTCCTAGACACTCCTAGGACTCACCATTTCTTCCTAGAGCCCAATTTCCCGTGGCATCGTCCTTGCTCCCCAATTTTGGATGGAAAAACTCAAGCCATTTAAAAAGATCGCCCTCCTTCTTTGCGCCAACTTGGCCCTGTCTTCAATTGCAGCGGCCTCGGCCCAAGTCATTTCGGATTCGGCAGTGACGAATCTGAGTTGTCAAAATCTGAGCAAGGCCTCGGTCATGAATGCTGTCGATCTGACTAAGTTTACAGAGAAAAATCATATTCAACGCAGCAACTGGAACACCCAATCGGGGCCCTACACTATCGCAAATTGCTGGGGTCTTTCACGCGCTCAACGAATCATCTTCTATCTTGCTCGCTTCGGAGTCGCCCCCGAAAATCCTCAAGAAAGCTCAAAGCAGATTCTAGATCTCCTGCGGGATGAGCATATGGATATTTCCAAAGATGGACGCTCCATCGAAAAAGCTCCTTTAAACAATTGGTTTGTATTTGAAATCAATCATCCCACCCTTCGTGAGGAATTTCTAACAGGACGCACTGACCAAAATAACATGTGGTACTTACTGGATAACGGTTACACTTTATATCCAAGCCATGGGAACAAAGTGCTGCGCAACCTTAGATCTGAGATTGAGGCTTATCAAAAAAATCGTTTCTATGACTCTAAAAACCTGGGAATGGCCTTATCAGATGAGACTGATAACAAAAAAAGAAATGAATACCTCGCAAAAAAATTAATGTCGGACATTACATTCCGTCGCATGCCTTTGATCAATTTAAAGGCGGCATTAACCATCCAGCACGTTGTCTTAGTCAAGGGCTTCAAAATGGACAGCCAAAAAAATATCGAATTCTACGTTTATGATTCGATAGTTCCCAAAGAAAACAACAAGGTGCTCTACAATGCACAGACCGGAGTATTCACGGCCCCTGGCGTTTTTAAAGATCTTTTGCCAGCCAATCCAGCAAAGGAACTTACAGTCACCGCCGTTGACGACGCGGATATGAGCAAAATCGAGGATGCTCTTCTGGCTTACTACACTAAAAAATGTAAGCAGTAGCAGAGACCGCATCGAAATCACTGTTTCGATGCGAGGGCTTTTTCAATTTTATCCATGCGCAACTTGAGTTCATTATTTTCTTTTTTAATCGCTTCAATGGTTTTTTTCAGCTGATTGTTTTCAAAATTCAGAGATGCAATACCTCGCGTATTTCGCCCAATCTTTGAAGCCCAATCAGACATTTGCATTTCACTGGCCTTGCAAATTCCATAGAGGTCTTTGGTCGATTGAATCAAAGGCGACACCAAAGCCGCATAATCCACCATCTTGTATCCAGTGTCTGAGTTTTCGATAACTGTCGTCGGAAACTCTCTTTCAACCTCCTGAGCCTACATGACCTCGCGTTTTTATGATGGCTAACTCGGGTATATTTTCCTCCCACCTTTAAAAAAGAGCTAATTATGAGAGCAAAAGAGGTTCTTTATTTACGCTGTTGCTCTGTAATTAATAAGCAACATTGCCAGCACATCGTGTTGCCAATACAAATATCTTGCCACCCTCTTTGGTTCCTAGATAGACAAGATGCTTCGACAATTGACCAACACCTTCCTGAACGCGAAAAAACACATGAATTTAGCGGAATTCCTGACGAACGAATTCGAAAAACGAAAAAACAGAAATATAAGATACAGTCTTAGGGCCTTCGCCAAAAGTCTCAACATCGACGCCGGTGCGCTCTTGCGCATTATGAACAACAAAAGAAATGCAACACCGTCGACAGCCCTTATTCTGCTAAAAAATCTAAATGCCAGCCAAGTCATTCAAAATGAAATTCTTATGGAATTGAATTCCCGGAATGCTTCATCAAAAAAATCAAAAAAAATGGAGATGAATACTTTCTTCAACCACGAGTTTGAGAAGTACTTTGACATTTTGCATATCCATACGATGGAAGCCTTGAACTTGAAACAGTTCCAAAGTGTGGAGCAGACATCTGCCCTTGCTGAAGCTCTCGGTGTTTCCTTAAGTCGAACTAATGAGGCCATTAATCAGCTCATCGACTTAGGGGCCGTCCGTATTAAAAACGGCCAGTACGATGTACTATACAAATCCTTTTCAACTGTTCCCATTGGTTTTACCAGCGACAAAAGAAAACGTCTGCAGAAGGAATTCCTTAAAAAAGCAATAGATGCCATTGATGACATTCCATTTGAACTTAGAGATCACAGCACTCTAACGATTCCCATTTCAAGGAAGGACCTGGCAGCAATTAAGTTAATTCTGAAAAATGCCCGGCTTCGAATTAACAGCCTTTCAGAAAAGCGATCCAAACGAGATCAGCTCTACAATTTAAGTTTAGCCCTTTACCCGGTGGTACTATGAAAAAAGAAATCTTAGCCTTACTTTTCTGGCTCATACTTCCTCACACTTCGTTTGCCTTAAATAGCGGAACTGAAACAAACGGTGGTGATGGCTTCGTGGCTGATTTCTTGCGCGTTGCCGATAGCACATTCCGTGAGCTAGAATCCAAACCACTGTCTGATACTGAACGAGTTCAACTTCAAAAGCTAAAAAATCAAAGATGGAACCTGGATGTTGTCTCAAGTCCCTCTGTCTCTTTAAACGGTAAAGACCTGAGTGCGATTAACAACCCTTCGTTTTCGCCTCCGAAAATCACAATTTCTCAGAAATATTGGAACAAGTTTTCTGACGAGCAAAAAGCCCAACTTGTTCTGCACGAGATGCTTCCAATTGTTGGCTATCCAGATCAAGACTACAAGCTATCTGGGGCTCTAATGATAAAGCTTCTGCAAAGCACTCAGGATCTTTCGACTATTTATGACCTGGTCGAAACGTGCTCATATCTGCAGATTGATAGATTCGACATATATTCTTTGAAAAATGCGAAACACCTGAATCACCTTATTCATTCAGCAGCTGTTAAAGGATGCCAGCCGTTTATTAAAAAAGCGATTGAAGCAGGGTGGAATGTCGACTATTGCTGGAAAGGGCAAACGGCCTATCAGAATCTAAAGAGATCAGCTTATACTTTTGACGATAAGTTCTTTATTAATTTGTCCACTTTGGATTTTTTAGTATCACTTGGGGCAAATCCTGAAAAAGTGTGCTTATAACGAAACGTGAGCGTCTTCAGGGATCATGAGAAGGACCCCCGCGAGCATCCTCACCGGGGTCCTTGTCTTACTTACAGAAAGACAAAATTAAATCTAACCGATCAACTTCAGAGCCAACTGCGTGCTTTGGTTCGCCTGCGCCAAAGTGGATGTGCCAGCTTGAAGCAAGATATTATTGCGGGTCATCTCAGAAGATGCCTGAGCAACATCTGTATCACGAATACGGCTGTGCGCCGCAGACATATTCTCAACAGCAACACCTAAGTTATCCACTGTCGATGTTAATCTGTTTTGAAGAGCTCCCAAATTTGCGCGTGTTCCACTTACATGAGTTTGCGCATCATCGAGCATTTTCAAAGCCTCTTGCGATCCTTCCTTCGAGGAAAAATCGATGCCTGTGATTCCAAGTGCATCCAACGTCCCCATATTTTCACTAGCTTTGAAAGTGATACGATCTTCTTCTGCGTTGTTGCGAATCCCCACCTGAAAGTCAAAATCCGGCGTTGAACCATCAAGCAACTTAGTCGTTCCCCACGTCGTCACACTAGCAATACGCTGGACCTCAGACTTCAGCTGAGTGACCTCTTTGTTCAACATTCCACGCTCTGTCCCGCTAACAGTGTCAGAGGCACCTTGGATAGCCAGCTCTCTCAAACGAACAACGATGTTACCGATTTCATTCAGTCCACCCTCTGCAGTTTGAACCATCGAAATACCATCGTTCGCATTTCTCTGCGCCATTGATGCGGACCTAATCTGCGCCTTGAAGCTTTCAGAAATTGCCAACCCAGCAGCATCATCTGCTGCCTTGTTGATTCGGCTTCCCGAAGACAATTTCGCCATTGAGTCATTGATGGCTCTTTGGGAACCAACCAAGTTTCTTTGCGCGTTCAATGCCGATACGTTTGTTGATACTCTCATTCCCATTTTAAATTCCTCCGTTAATATTTATTTTTCATTTTCAATTTCCCTCCTTGAGTTGTTTTATAGCTTTGCGAATACCTACATTCGCCAGCCCAGGTACCGACATCCGAGTCGGTGCTTAATTTGCAAATGACCTATTCTGTTTATCTAAACAGTGAACAATCTGTTGTTCATATCATGTCGTCCTTGAAGTCCCCCTTTTTGAAAAGTGAGTATTTCTTATGAGAATTGATCGGAATATTAGCTATGGAGGTGACGAGACGTCAGGCGTGTTTATGAGTATATTTTGATAATGCTTTAACAAAGCTTATTAAAGACAGATCAAAGACCTGTTCAATACAGACTTTTGGCAGGATAGTTCAAGCAGAGAGTTCTGCAGTAATTTGGTGGACCTAAAATTGGGCGAGAGTCCTTATTAAGTCTATCGATAACGAGAAAAGATCTCCTCAAGACGACCTGAGTTTTTCATTTGCTCAATGGCAGCATTTAGACGTTCAACACTTAAAGTTGAACCTTTGCGAACCCAGCAGCGAATCACATTCTCTGAAAGGACCAACGCGGAAGAATGAATTTTCGAGTTTGGGTGATTCTTAAGATAGTAGCGCAACTGAACATGGCCGATGACTCCATAGTTGATGCGCTTTTTTGAAAGCATATTCAGCAGAGCTTCTTCTGACTTGACCTCATCCCTGAAGATATCGCCTTTCTTGATGCTATCCTCGAAGATACCAGGATATCGATAGCGGAGAACGGTGCCCACTGTAGCGCCATGAAGATCTTGAATACTTTTTACCGGTCCATTCGACGATGCAAGCTGATCAATAATAACGAAAAGTGGAACCGACCATTTGAACTTGTCATTCCCCTCTCCGGCCCACTCTTTAGTGGTGTAGCAATTCAGATCAATTTCATCTTTTTCAAATTGCTCACGAATTCTAAACTTTGGCAAAACCCGGATCTCAAAACTCTCACCCAAAATATTCGCAAGTTCTTTGAGATAGTCTGTGGTCAGACCTTGAGGATTACTTTCCTTGTTGGGTGCATCCAATAGGAAAGGAGCGGCCATGTTGGAACCAATCACGGTCACCAGCTTCTTTTTTTCCGCAGCCAGAGTTTGCAACGAGATTAAGCTTATTAGCACCAGGACAATTTTCATAAGGTCTCCGGTTTCTTCTCAAATGCCCTGAAGATGTCGGTCATAATGCGAACACCTACAATTATATCCTGCTCGGTGCGCTGGGAGCTACCAGAAATATCCGAATCCATCGCACGATAGAAATAGGCAAAATGATAGCGAACCTTGTTGTTGTTGATTCTGTAGTGTTCCCAGATAAGGCCCGCATCGTGATATCTGTTAGTTGCATCAGGACTGCCACCAAGCACCTCTTGTGATTCATACAGGCGCAACTGCAAAGTCGTGGTCTCTTGCAGCTTGTACTGCAGACCTAGGACAAGAGATGAAATACTGTCATCGTACACAGCAGTTAAATTTTTAGATTTAAATCGATCCTGCAAAAGGTCCGCTTGAATCATCCATTGATCAAAGGTGAATTGACCACCCAACGCCAGATATAATGCTTCATTGGTTCCTTGACCGGGATTTGAGTAGTGCACGGACATCAGAGTTTGTACGGCCGGGCCCAACAATGCCGAATTGTTGTAAACGAGACCAACGATACTGCGGTCTTGATCAAAGGTCCCATTATCCAAAGAATCTCCGGCATCGACAGCGAAGGACTCATTTCGTCCGACGGCGGTATTATTATTGGCAATGTGAAAGGCCAAATATTGGTTGGGCGGCAACCAAGTTAATTTTGCACCGGTGTAGTACACGTTCACATCTGCGCCAGTAAGATGGACTCCATTGTTAAGATAGGAAGTTCCTCCGTTGGCTTCAGACAGAAAGTAAATCTCTGGCCCTGAAAGCGCACCTTCATAACCACCCACTTCACTTAAGAATTTGCCGACGGTGACAGTGAATGCCGGCGCCGTCTTTACGGTGACATAAGCGAGGTCCAAGCCAAGGTTGGTAGAGTCACGCTTCGTAACATTACCTTGGTTTCTTCCCGAGAGCCTCCAACGAACTCGGTATGAGATATCTTCAAAAAGAGTGTCTGAAAGATTGAGACGCGCGGTCTGCAAATAAAACTTATAGTAATCTCGTCTGCCATCGGCCTCTGCTGCAGAATTGTAATCAGTCCCGCGACCATCAAGTCGCAAATCCAATACCATTTTTTGTGAGAAGGCTTCCTCCGAGCAGATTACTACACAGAAAAAGAGTACCAAGGTTTTCACGACCGCAATTTTATATCCCACAAGCAATCCCTCTACATGTTGAACAACATCGATCTTTTACAGGTTCTTAACTAAAAATCAGAGTTAAAAAATAACAATGTTTATATATTTGTAATTGTTTACAGCTGGATTCATTGAAACTGTTCATTCTGGTGGTGGCAATGACTATCTAGGGGCTCTTCATTCTGAATTGAAGCGCGTTTGAAAACTTCTTCCTGCTGAGAGCGCTCTGAAATCCGTACTAATGTTCTAAGTGGAGTCCAACTTCCTCGGCAATTTTGGCAGCAATAAATTTGAATTCTTTGTGGCTCGACGAAAGGGAAACGCCCCGCTTTCTGCACGTTGATTTTATGGTCGCGGAAAACATTTAGACAAAAAACAGTTTAGCATCGTGATTCAGCGAAGTTAGAAAGTTCTGCAACTTCAAGTTAGGAACTTTTAGACAGGATAGTTTTAATTCGCGCATCACTTCGATTTTTTTTGATAACAACTTACTCTCCCTGTCCGATGACCTTAATCGTTTTAGCTGTCAAATTGCTTCAACCTGAAACGATGCAGAACAACTTCACAGCTATGGCATCGGGCTTGCTCTGATACTCAGATATATTGGGGGATCAATGAAAATTAGTCTTATCTCGTACGTTACTGTTATGTTGTCTTTATTTGCGACCAATGTGGCTTCCGCAGCAAGCACCAGTTGCTCGCGAGGAATCTCTGTTGTTGCTCCGGAATTTGCTCGAATCAACGATCGCGGTTCTCTGGAAATCCTGAATATCCCATCCAGTGTTCGTTGCCTGAGCGACAGTTTATCCAACCACAAAGTCTCTGTTACAGTTTTCGTGTCCAATGGATCCTCTGTTGTGCAAAGAAACGCTGAGGTCCTTGTAAGACAGATTAATGACACAGGTGGATCCGTTTACAACTCCCTGGATGCCGTTGTGGATATTGCAGACATAGCTGGCAGTGGAAAAGTTTGGTTTAATATCTCTATTGATGGGCGCGTCTATGAATATGTCAGCCAAAGTAGGGCGGCCGCTTTTGATTTCAGCAAACTGGGTGTCGTAATTGACTTTAACGGCTGGTTGGTCAGAGTCCAGTACCTGGTCTTTGGTTCTTCAAAAACTGCAACTCGCAGATAAGACCTCTTTGAAGGCGAAGCTAGAGCTTAAATTTGATTAATTGAATTTTGGTGACTTCGCCTTCCTTCACAAAACCCACATAGCCATGAGCTTCTTTCTTAAGTCCTGCAAGGTGCATGCAATAAAAAGACTCTTGAGGATTGCGGCGAGCTGGAAGGACTGGTGACGCCTCAGTGCAGTCACTCAAAGAAGAAAAGGGAATTCCCTGATCTAAGAATTCTATTAACTTCGATTTTTCTGAAGAGACCAGCTTAGAAGACAAATACTCATCCGCGCAGGCGAGCAGCTTAGGCTCTGATTTTTTCGCGGCACAGGCGCGAAAGCTCTTCCAGGTTTTCTGAGCTTCATCCAATGAAGGAACTGATCCTGCAAAGGCTATAGCGAAGGACATCAAAAAAGAAA
The DNA here is from genome assembly GCF_029531655.1 of Bdellovibrio svalbardensis. Taxonomy (NCBI): domain Bacteria; kingdom Pseudomonadati; phylum Bdellovibrionota; class Bdellovibrionia; order Bdellovibrionales; family Pseudobdellovibrionaceae; genus Bdellovibrio; species Bdellovibrio svalbardensis. The sequence continues at coordinate 1,155,363 of NZ_JANRMI010000001.1, read as the reverse complement.
TCATCACTTCACTCCCCCCGTGTACTTGCCTTTACCGAAATATTTAAAAAACAGAAAACCCACGCCACCGGACATCGCCGCCTGAGCCGTATCCATGACGTCTTTCGTTGTCATGGGTGAAGCCTTTTCGATTTGCGAAGTCCCCGTACCAAGACAAAGTGGATGCATCAGCAAGGGGGCAAAATCTTTGTATTGCTTCTTAAATTCATCACAGACATTGTCCACGGCGGGACACTTCATGCCCCACTTATTTGTCACATCACTAATTGCTTTAAATACTTCCTCAGAAGCATAACTATTGCAGTTGATCGTTTCATCCATCGTCGGAACAAAGTAGTCTGCCATATCAAATTGGCGGTTCTTGACGAAGCGACCGTTCTTACAAGCGACAATCGGCGGCTTTCCATCAAAAAGATCTCGCCAGAAATGAAGCCCCTGATAGTTGGCACAAAGATCTGCATAAGACTTCACTTGGGTCTTTTGCAGCCCCCAAGTGGCTTGTTCTTGCATGACTCCAACTTCCAACGCCTTCTTCACTTTAGCTGCCGGTAACTGCGCATCCTTTCCCACAATATCCCAATAAAGTGATCCATGAGAAAAAAAGTGATCAATCTTATCCAGGCCAACATAGAATTCACGATCTTTTACTTTCACTTTGTAGGATGGTGAAAAGTAAAGCCGTGTATAAGGCTTTCCTGCACGATATGGAACGTCTTCATGATTCCGAGGTCCCGCTATCGGAACATTCACTTCCATAGCCCGGTAAATTCTTGGAAGATTGCGATCCAGATCGTCTTCAATAAATTTTAAAAACTTTTCGCGATCACAAGATGGCTTCGCCGCTGATGAAAAATCCTCCAGCGCATAATCCAAAACCATATTTACGACTTTATTGATCTCTGCATTGACGACGGGGGCCTTGCCCTCGTGCCGAGCTGAAAAATTATCTGGCTCACCAGCCAGGACATTTAACGATAGAAGAAAAGTAAACAACATCACCATCACTTCCATTATCCAATGACATTGCGGATTTGCAAAGATAATCCTAGCCTCTGTGACGAAGAAACCAGACCTCCCCTCTCAGACAGATTCCGCTTTGTCCTTAGATCACCCTAAACAAAAGGCCTTCTGTCCAACTATTATTGGCTCCCCGCCAGTTCGTATTGATTCCCTCCTTTTTCAAGCCTACTCAAGACAGCACTAAACAAAAGGAGATCCAAAATGAAAAACTTATTTATCCTGTTGATCGTTGCTTTGAGCGCATCCATTTCTTCTGCAAAAACGTACTCCCCAGACATGTCTTGGGAAGAACTTAATGCCGATACCCACTTAAAAATCGAGCCCCCTGTGGTTTTCATGGGTCACGCGATTGCTTACACTTTTGTATGTAAAGATGGTGAGATGCTAAGAACCATGAAACCTTTGAAACAAACCAAAACGGTCTATATTGGAAAAAACCAATCTAAAGAAATCGTCCTTGGTTACAAATATCTTTATACGCCGATCCACTATACTCGCACTGTTTCTGATTGCACTTATATCGGCCGCAATCGTGAAGTCTGCAAAGATAAAGTCATCTCTGGTACTTACCCAATGACTGTGAATATTGATGTCGCTCTTTGGGGACCACGCAATGACAGTGAAAAATTCTTGTTCAAAAAACCATACACTGTTCCTAACTGCCAAGTGAATCCACAGCCAAACTAAGGATTGCAACGCAAGCCTTAGCGACCTGCAGTAAGGCTCACTCCACGAGCCTCATCGTTGCACGAAGATCATTTGCTTTCAAAATTCTGTCGCACTAAGGATGGTGATATCCAACAAGGTGGCAAATGGAAGCAAACACTTCAGAGCTTCAAGATCAGGTTCGACAGGATATCGATGTTTTCGTGGGTCGCTATAAAGACCCACGAAAAGCATTGAATATGCTTTCTTCCCGCTCAAACATTCACACCAAAACACTCAAGCGCCTCTTGGATAAAACCCACAGACCGGGATATCAAACTTTGTACAAGCTGTACTCGAGCTTACTCGAAACCACTGATCTAAGCTCTTTGGTACGCAACGCCCCCCCCGCGATCAGAGATAAGCTGCAGAAATCAGACCCTCAGCTTAAAACCTCACCATTGCATAAGTACAATCTCGATATTGAAAAGGAGATTCTGAAAGACTCTTGTTTTGCCGAGCTCTATGTCTTAGCAGAAACACAACCTTTCGATTTACGCTTTGTAAAACACCGCTTCGGCGTTTACGGCGAAGAGATCCTGCATAAGATGTTGCAAATGAACGTGCTGCGACAACTTGGCAATGGACAGTACGGGCTGGGTGAAAACCGCGCGCCGTTCTCGGCCAAGTCCATCAAATCTGTGGGAATCAGATTAACGGAAAGGTACTCCAAGCCGTCACGAACAGATGAAAACTACGCCAACTATATGGGGCTTTTCTTTGAATCGGTGAATGAATTAACTTACAGAAAATGGATTGAAATTGAAGAGCGCGCTTTCCGCGAACGGATCGAACTTCTGCAAGATCCCTCGTCGCGAGGTACTCTTCCGGTATTTATGTTTAGTGTGATTGATACTCTTCGGGAGCCTTCATCATGAAAAAAATGATCATCGCTGTCATTCTTATTTCACTGATGGGTTCGAGGCAGTTGTTCGCCAGCGGAGGAGGAACTGCCGGGGGATCCGGAAGTTCCAGCTCGCAAAACAAGAAATGATATTTTTTGGTGTGCGGAAAATTATTTGCAGCTAAGTTGCGTGCTATAGTCTTCCACAGTCAACGTTGCAGTTGCACCGTCGACCTCAAGGTCGCTGCCCAAATCTGTAGAAGAGAACTGTTTCAGGTCACCGCTTGCTGTAAAAAGATAGCCCATGAAATTTTCAGTTTCTTCAGTGGCTTTGTTATCAACAGACCAAGCTACGATAGCCGGTTCATTTTTTTCTGCCGACACTTCAACTTGAACTTTAAAGTCCGCATTTTCACAAACCAAAGACTTCAAAGAAGCCGCATTCGCAGACATAGACAAAGTCATCATACCCATAATAATAAAGGATTTCACAAAGGCCTCCGGATTTAAAAATTAAACTTTCGGAAGCCGTTATAGCACTGAAATGAATTCTCTTGGAATTTCTCTCTCTCTCATGAAAAAGAGACCTGAATGATAAAAATCTGGACAGTGTGGCGAGCACAAAGAAGGTGTGGCTCGCCAATATAGCCACTATCTGCCATCAACTTTTAAAACCTCTTTCACATATTCCGTCAGCTCTTTGGAGTAGTAGCTTTCCGCCGTGGGATCAAAAATATAGTAAGTAATGACTTCGGCAAAGGACTCGTGAGAATTGGTCATGCCATAAACAGTTGGGAAGCCATAGGTGCGACCTCTTTCACGATCTTGAGCATAAGCCAGGGCACTCTGTTTGTTTTTAACCAAGGCCAGAATAGCGCTAAAGTCGGCCTTCACTTGATTATAGTCCACGCCATGAATCACGAACTCTTTCCCATTCCACTCCCAGCCTGCGGCCTTTTTGAATCCATCCTCAGTAGAGATATGATTCAAAGCTATATCGTAAACATGCACGAGCTCATGAAAAACGTTGAGCTGCTTACGCTCCACTTTCGCATAGGGATCCACAAACGGAGTTCCGTTAAAGAAGGCGTCGGTAAAGCCAATGACATGAGTGACGGGATTGACCCACAAAATAGCCTTTTCCGCAGTTCTATGAAACTCCACCCGTCTTTGCGCCATATTGTTGCTCCAGCTGGAGGTGTAGCCCACGCGGTGGAGTTTGGTGATACCTTTTTCCTGGATAGTCTGAAGCAGGAACTTCAACCGAGGATCGTTGATATTTTGAAGATAACGGCTCACGATCTCTTTGTCGGCGGCACTCCAGGGCTTGAATTCCACGGCCTCACAGAAACTGTGATGGGGGAACTTATCCTGGCAGGTGAAGCTGTCTTCGAAGGTCATGACATCCAAGGCGCTATTGATCTCTTTGGCAGAAGCCGTGAGGCCCACCAGAAGGCTGACGAGTGTAAAAAGAATGGTCAGTTTTGCTTTCACGAGAGCCTCCAAGATTGAATACAACTTACTCAGCAACCCCCGTGCCGCCGGGACATGCTCATTAACAAATTTGAACTCACCTGAAGCCTCCAAGTCATATTTTCAGAGTCCCTTGAGCTGCCAGAAGCCTCGTGGTATTCCCCTTCCACTTTGATCTAAAGCTTCAATTAGGAGAATCTATGAAATCAGTAATCTTCGCTCTTGTTCTTTCTGCCAGCCCTGCTTTTGCCGCTTACGGCGTTGATAGCAGCTACAATGACGACTACCAAGTTGACTTCATTTCTTGGTGTGACCAAAACAATGTCATGGGTCAAACGACCGAGGGCCAGGTTTATGTTCGCGAAAACTGTTCTGAAAAAAACATGAAATGCTTGGCGATCAAATCGGGTCGTTTCAACCACGTCCTTTACACGGCAACTTGCCAACCGAAGTAATCGGGATATGATTAAGGCACTGCTAGTTTGATTTACTGGCAGTGCTAAATGAGGTGGTTTTGTTTAAAGTCTGTTCTACAGCAATTCTAACTTTCCTCATCGGCATGAGTGCCAAGGCAGCTCCGATCAAGACTGCTATTGGTGAAAACATGTCGCCCCCTTGGTATTTCGCCGATAAAAAAAATGAAGATGGCATTATTCCTGATTACCTTCACGCTATCGAAAAAAAATTAAATCAAAAAATTGAAATTCTGATCCTTCCCAAATTTAGAATTCGCGAATATTACGAAAAAGACCTCATTGATTTTAACTGCTACACCACCCCAACTTGGGCGGGAACTTCTTCTGAAAAGTTCCAATGGTCGCATGCTCTTTTCGTCGTCAACAATATGATCGTCTCAAACACCGGTCCGGTAAAATCTTTGAAAGCCATTGAGGGCGCCAGAGTCGGCACAGTACTCAGATACAATTATCCCACCGTACAAAGTAAGTTTGATTCCAAAGAGTTGATTCGCGATGATGCGACCAATGAAGAAGCCAATTTATTAAAACTTGAAAGTGATCGCTACCAATATGCCTTGGTCGACAATCATCATCTTGCCTATTACCTTCGCAATCATCCGAAATCCAAAATCAATCGCGCTGGTTTTGTTGTCGAAGAAATCGCCGTGCGCTGCTGGGTGCGCAAAGGTTCTGAATTGAAATTGAAAGACCTCAACAAAGCCATCGATCAAATCAAGAGCGACGGCACTTTGGATAAGATCTTTCAAAAGTATCGCTAAAGAACCAGAGCGCGGAATTGCGCTCTAGCCCTAATCCACAAGTAACTTTCGAACTACTCACGAACTCCAAAAGTCGTTAAATCTGCTGCAAAGATTTTCGTCCAATTGACAGATGAGCCCACCTGCACTGGAGAAGATCTTTTTACCGAAGAGTTGTCCCCCAAGACTCCTTGGACATAGTTTCCCCATGACCAAAGCGTGCCATTTGATTTGAGTGCGTAGCTGCTTGCGTTTCCTGCTGCAATCACGGACCAATTCGTGCCCGAACCGATCTGAACTGGTGATGATCGGGTCAGAACCGTTCCATCACCCAATTGACCATCAGAGTTGTACCCCCAAGTCCACAAAGTCCCGTCTGATTTCAAACCAACCGTAAAAGAACTCCCCTGTTTCACACTCGCCCAATTTGTATCCAAGCCAATCTGAACTGGAGATGATTTACTGACTAACGTTCCATCGCCTAAACTGCCACCAAAGTTATAACCCCAACCCCACAAAGTTCCATTGTTCTTGATGGCATGGCAGAAGGCGCCCGTGCGACTCACACTTATTTTACTCCACGTCGTATCAGTACCCACTTGAACAGGGGTGATCTTAGCCGCTATGGACCCACTCGCAAGTTGTCCATTACCGTTGGCGCCCCAACTCCACAGGGTTCCATCGGTTTTAAGGCCGATGGAGAAGCTTGCGGAGGCGCCGGCGTTGCCAGCGCTGCTTGCAATCTTAGCCCAATTCGTTGCTGTTCCAATTTGCACAGGACTTGAATAAACAATTCCCACTCCTGCGTAATCATTCGTTCCTGCCGCCCAAAGGGTTCCGTTGGTTTTCAACATCGCCATCGCATAATATGATCCTGTTGCAGATTGCCAATCAGTATCGGTCCCAACTTGAACAGGTGAGCTGCGGGGAGTGGTTCCACCATGTCCCAGCTGTCCATAAGTGTTAACTCCCCACGTCCATAATGTTCCAGTGGTTTTTATCGCCATGCCTTGGGATTTAGCAGCGAAGACTTTGTTCCAATCGCTTAAGGCCCCGATTTGGACAGGGCTGAATCTGTTGTTACTGGTAGCGTTGTCGCCAAGACATCCCAAACTTCCGTTGCCCCAGGCATACGCGGTATTATTCGAGCGAACGGCCAAAACAAAATGATCTCCCACCGCGATATCGGTCCACGTCGTGCCAGTACCAATCTGTTTCGGCACAACCTCGTTATACCCTAGCTGGTAGTTTAAGTTGCCTCCCCACCCCCAAAGACTGCCATCACTGCGGACGCCATGTGAATGGTTCTGCCCTACGGCGTTCGAAATCCAATTTGTCCAAGTCCCTACCTGAACCGGAGAACTCGTGTTGGTTCCCGACATGTTTCCGTGTTGCCCATAGGCATTGGCGCCCCAAACCCACAAACTTCCGTCTGCTTTCTGCGCCATACTGAAAGAGGTCCCTGCCCAAATTTTTGACCATGTTGTCAACGAGCCCACTTGCACCGGTGAACTGCGATGCGCAGTATCTCCCAGCCCCAAGGCTCCACTAACATTATGTCCCCATGCCCAAAGGCTTCCATTGCTTTGCAGTGCCAAGGCATACTCGGCCCCGCAAGAGATTGCAGACCACGATGATAAAGTTCCAATCTGTACTGGAGAAGAGCGTGTCCCAGTCGCAATGCCAATACCCAACTGTCCAGCGGTCGCCGTTCCCCAACTCCACAGTGTATTGTTAGATTTCAATGCCAAGCTGAAGGTGCCGTATGTGGACACCGTCGACCAGTTCAAATCAGATCCCAGCTGAATGGGACTGGATTGTGAAACCACCGTTCCATCACCCAGCTCTCCATTCAAATTATATCCCCAGACCCACAATGAGCCGTCTGTCTTCACCGCCAGCGAATGGGAGCCGCTGGCTGCAATTTTACTCCAGTTTGTATCTGTTCCGACCCGAACAGGTGAACTTCTATTTGTGATATTCCCATGCCCCAATTGACCATTCGAGTTGTAGCCCCATGACCACAGACCACCATCCGTTTTGATAGCCAAAGCATGAAAGGCACCCGGAGTGACAGCCCCCCAGTCAGTGAGCGCCCCGATCTGCACCGGTGAATACTGATTCGTAGCACCTCCGGTGCCAAGATTGCCGAAGTCATTTTTACCCCATGACCAAATGGTTCCATCCGACTTGATCCCATAGGACGCATTTGTGTTCGATGCCACTTTTAACCAGCCACTTCCTTGAAGCTGCATCGGGCTGGAGTAGTCCCGATCATATCCGAGGTAACCATAGGTGTTTATTCCCCACGAATAAATGGTTCCATCCGTGAGACGACCTACTGCAAAGCCAGCCCCACCGACTCCGACCTTGCTCCAAGTCGTAAGACTGCCTACCTGAATTGGAGAAGACCGCGCTCCATACACCCCGATCCCAAGCTGCCCAAAGCTATTGGAGCCCCAAGACCACAAAGTGCCATTGTTCTTAATTGCAAAGCTCGCAGACGCACTTCCAGTAAAAACATTATTCCAATCCGTTGCAGTCCCGATTTGTACCGGACTTGATGCATCAACTACATCCGAAGTCCCTAACTGACCGACGGAATTTGCCCCCCACGCCCACAAGGTGCCATCCGTTCTGATTGCTAAGGTATGATAAAGACTGGCAGAAATTTTCGCCCAGGTGGTTAAGTTTCCTATTTGAACAGGAATGAAGGCCGTGCCCGTTGTAAGTCCCTGCCCCGTTTCACCACTGGTGTGACTTCCCCAACTCCACAAAGTTCCGTCAGACTTACGAGCCACCGTAAACGTATCCGCTGAACAAACCTGCGCCCACTGAGTCCCGGAATCAACCTGAACCGGTTGTTGAAAGGAAATTCCAAGCTCCATGCCTGATTGAACTCCCCAACCCCAAAGACTTCCATCGGTCTTAACAGCCATTCCACCGAAGGCGGTTGACGTTGCCGAAGTCCATAAACTTCCTCCACCAACTTGGATCGGAGTTGAAGCAACTGCAAATCCACTCTGTCCCATATGACAGTACGTATTGATTCCCCATCCCCAGATCGAGCCATCGCCATACAAAGCCAGAACGTGATTTGGTTGAGGAGAAACGTCGGACCAGTTTAAAGCTGTCGAAACCAACACCGGAGCACTCTTGGTGATATTCGTCCCATCACCAATCTGATAATTGCCTGAATAGCCCCAGCCATAAAATCCAATGACAGATCTTTTCTTTTTCCAAAAACCAGGTGCAGCAAAGCCCGCCCAGGCTTTGGAATAATTAAAATAGGCGCTGCCCGACACAGCCATGACTTGAATCAGAAAGGTTCTTCTGGATTTGTTCATATCTACACCTCAACCAGTTCAGACTTTCCGGAAGCTGCCAGTGCCTCCAACAAAGGTTTCATCTGACTTGTGCAATCTGACCATTCTTTGAAGGTCGTTTGTTTAAACAATGTGACATCGGGATACCAAGCGGACTTTTCACCGGGAGAAGCCCAAATATAATAGTGATTGATCGGAGTATAAACCCAGGTCTTTTTCCCGAGTGCTGCCGCCAAATGGGCGATCGACGTGCAACTTGAAATCACCAAATCCAAACAAGAAATTGCCGCTGCCGTATCTTCCCAGGTTTTCAATTCTGCTGAAAGATCTTTGACCGGTGAACCAGGATCCAACTCCTCGACTCCGGAATCCCTTTGCAGGGAATAGAATTCAAAATTGGGATTGCCGAAAAATGTTTTGAACTCCGTGAATGGAACGGAACGATAAAGATCTCTTTCGTAAAGAGGATTTCCCTGCCAGCGCAGTCCGATTTTAATTTTCTTATTTGGCGGGATCATAGTGCGCCATTTACTCAAATATTCTGGTGAGGCTTGTAAGTAGGCCCCCGACGGAATTTCATGCAAATCCAAATCTAGAATTTGTGGCATGTCCATCGCTGGAGCCCAGTAATCAAACTCCATGTTTGAAAGATCTTTTCTATTTCCGGCCCACGCCATATCACGTGCGTTTGATAGAATCCCCTCAAGCTTCTGCCCTGTGACCATCATAGGAATAGCCCCACGTTCCTTAAGAACTTGAGCAAAACGAGCATTGATGATTTCATCACCAGCACCGCCCTCACCAATGATGGCAACTCTTTTACCTTGAATATTCGTATGCTTTTCCAAGACAGGCTTAACTAGGTTGTTCGAGTAAGCTCCCCAGATGCGCAACTTCCGTCCAATGCGCAAGCATTCCATGCCTTCCTTAAACTTTCCTTTACGAATCAAATGCCAGCCTAAATTGAATCTGACGATCTCTTGTTCCGTGTGCCCGGCGGGTAGTGATTGTTGCGCCTTAAGAAGCATTTCATAAGCTTCGTCAAATCTTCCTTGCGAACACACATACACAGCCATATCGATAATTGCCGAAGGCCACTGAGGGTTCGCAGCCAGCACAGGAAGCATTGCTTGTTCTGCCAGATCAGGTCGGCCGCTCGCATTTTGACAGCGCGCCAAATTGTATGACGCATTTACATTACCCGGAATCAACTTGAGCGTTCGCTCTGCGACTTCCTGCGCTTCGTGATAAAACTTCCCATGATAAAGCACCATGGCCTGATAATCCATCAGGGCCGGATTATCCTGTGGTCCGTGGGCAAGCACTCGCTCTAGCAAAGATTTCGCTAACTGATAATCCTCTACGCGAAGTAACCACTCAATGGTGGCTTGAAATTCTGTGGGTAGATCCTGAATCCGTGGAAGTGGTTTCATAATACAAATCCTTGACGCTGAAGATGTTCAATTTGCTGAGGTTTTAAAAGTAACAAGTCCACACCCGTTCCTCGCTCCATGAGCACTTTGGTGGCACTAAGAAGATTTTCGATAGAGACAAAATCCAACAACCGATTCGGTTCGCGATCCAGGTCCTCAACAATTTGGAATGGAAAATACCCTGATTTTTCAATAAAGGCGAAAATCTCAAAAACTGAATCGCCGGCAGCGCTAATATGGCGCGGAGAATATTCTATCATGATGGCTGGTTGATAGTGCTGAATGATTTTCTTAAATCCCTCCAGAATTTTACACTCACTGCCTTGAGCATCAATTTTAATCAAATCCATTCTTTTTAAATTTTCCTGATTCCAAAAATAAGAGTCGCCAGTCACCACGTCCACCCTAACTTTTGAACGAGGATCCAGCAAATTCGTAGGATCCAAAATGTGATCGCCGAAATTTGCCCCTGACAATGATAGCTGACCAGGACCGTTGTAATTTGAAAGTGCCTTCTCAGCACAGATCACATTTGAAAAATCATTCTTTTTGGTGTTTTCTTCAAGCAATCGAAAATTTGCAACATCGGGCTCGAACGCAATAACTTGACCTTCAGACAAGTAACTCGCCATGGAAATCGTATGCCAACCGATGTTGGCACCGACATCAACAAAAACTCCCCCAGCAGATAAGATTTTGCGAAAGACATAAAGATCATTATATGAATAGAAACCTTTTTCCCGAATGATCTCAGACAGAATCTCTTTTTCTGGATGCAGATTCAGATAAAAACTTTCACCGGGAAAAATCTCAAATTTTTGCATTCGCCAATCCGATCCTTTCGGGCTTTTAAATAACTTACTTATGTCTTTACCGCTACAATGGTGGCTGAAGCACAAATCGTGATCCAGGTTTGATCGCTTCCGATTTGAATGGGCGATGATTTATTTGCACTCGTACCGTCCGCTAGTTGACCACTCGAATTATTTCCCCAAGCCCACAGGGTTCCGTTGGTTTGAATAGCTAGGCAGTTGAAACTTCGTGAAGAAATCTTTGACCATGTACTAAGTGACCCGATTTGAATCGGAGATGACTTACTTGTGATAGTCCCATCACCCAACTGACCATAAGTATTCTGCCCCCAAGCCCATAGGGTTCCATTTGTCTTCAGTGCTAAAACAGAACTCGCTCCTGCTTCGACTTTTGCCCAATCAGTTAATAGGCCGATCTGAACAGGACTGATTCGATTGACATTTGTACCATCACCAACCTGTCCCACAGCACCACTCCCCCAGCCCCATAAGCTGCCATCAGTTTTGACAGCATGGCAAAAGTCAGCCGCTACGGATAAATTCGACCAGTTTGTCAATGTTCCGACTTGAACTGGTGAGTTTGAATTCACCACTGTTCCATTACCAAGCTGGCCAGCTCCGTTGTAGCCCCATGTCCATAACGTTCCATCGGTCTTGATAGCACCCGCAGGAACAGCTGTTCCACGTCCAATAGCGATGTCTGCCCAATTAGACAGGGTCCCAAGTTGAACGGGCGTGGAATAGGCAATACCAAGTTGTCCTACATCATTCATTCCCCATGCTAATCCGGCTCCTGTGGAGGTGGTTCCAGTTGAAAATCCAACGCCTGCTGAAATATTTGTCCAGTTGGTGGCGCTCCCAACTTGTACTGGTGAGCTCCTCGAAACGGTGCTGCCGTCTCCTAATCCACCAGCATAATTGTTATATCCCCAGGACCACAGAGTTCCATCCGTCTTGATCGCCAGACCATGGATACTCCCAATCGAAACTTTTGCCCAATTTGTTAGAGATCCAACTTGAACAGGTGACGACTTCGCAGCGACTGTACCGTCACCCAATTCACCGTTCGAATTAGAGCCCCAAGCCCACAAGCTGCCATTTGTTTTAACTGCCAAGACCGCATTGCCGACTGATAACTTCGACCAATCTGTCGCAGCTCCCACTTGACGAGGAATAAGGTCAAAGCCTAACTTAGAATCTGAGTTATCTCCCCATCCCCACAGGGTTCCGTCGGTTTTAATCGCAAGGACTCCTCGTGCAGAATTAGATGCCTGTGCCCAGTTGGTCGCAGTCCCTACTTGAATCGGGGAAGATTTGTTAACGTTCGTGCCATCCGCCAATGTTCCATAAGTGTTTCCGCCCCAGGCCCACAAAGTTCCATCCGTCTTGATAGCTACCATGTTGCTATTTTCTCCGACGGAAACACGGGTCCAAGTGGTCAATGTCCCGACTTGAGTTGGAGAAGACTTGTTAACATTGGTCCCATCGCCCAAACCACCTAAAGTATTCGATCCCCAAGCCCACAAGGTTCCATTTGATTTAATTGCAGCACTCACCGATTTTGAAGCACTCACTTTGGACCAATTGGTAAGTGTTCCCACTTGAATCGGCGACGACTTAGAAGCCGTTGTCCCATCACCCAACTGTCCTGAAGGACTCGCCCCCCAGGCCCAAAGAGTTCCATCCGTTTTGACGGCCAGAGTATGCAAATTTCCACCGGCCACCTGAGACCAATTTGTTAAGGTTCCAATCTGAATAGGTGAAGACGTAGTAACCGATGTCCCATCACCCAACTGCCCTGAAAGATTAGAACCCCAGGTCCACAAAGTACCATCTGATTTTATGGCGAGACTGTGAGAATCGCCGGCGTAAATTTTGGACCAATTAGTTAACAATCCTACTTGAGTCGGAGAAGATTTATTGGCGACAGTTCCATCACCCAATTGCCCGTTGGAATTCAACCCCCAAACCCACAAACTTCCATCAGTCTTTAATGCCAGATTGAAAGCCCCACCGGCTGAAACATCGAGCCAATTCGACAAAGCGCCAATCTGGACAGGCATATAGCGCACAGTCAGTGTGCCATCACCCAATTGTCCGCTGGCATTATAACCCCAACCCCATAGAGTTCCGTCAGACTTGATCGCCAAGGTTGAACTTGAGCCCGCAGCAACTTTCGACCAAATATTTGAAGATCCCACTTGTATGGGGCTTGAATACCACTGTGGAACTCCTAGCTCTCCATAAGTAGTATTGCCTGCTCCCCAGGACCACAATGTGCCATTTGTTCGAATACCCACCGTCGCCGCGGCAGAGCCGCCTACTGTGGACCAATCCACAAAAGATCCAATTTGAATCGGCGAAGAGATACTTACAACGGATGCATTCCCGATTTGGCCATAGGTGTTTGCACCCCAGCCCCATAAGGTCCCATCAGTTTTAACAGCCAAACTGTGAGAAGTTCCCGCGGAAATCTTTGACCATGTCGTTAAGGTCCCCACCTGATTTGGGGTTCTCATGGTACCTGTGGTTCCCATACCCAATTGCCCGGAAACGTTATTTCCCCATGTCCACAAGGTTCCATCCGCCTTCAACGCCAAGCAATGAGTATCAGCCGCGTAGACATCTGACCAATTGGTCGCGCCCCCTACTTGTCGGGGCTTATAGAAATCCGAAATGCCCCCATCGCCTAACTGGCCATAGCCATTCGATCCCCAACTCCAAAGTGTCCCGTCCGTCTTAATGGCGATGCAATAACTAAGACCAGCAGAAATCTTTGACCAAGTGGCAGCCGTGTCGACTAATGACGGAACGCTATTTTGAATTCCCAACTGAGCATAAATATTTGCTCCCCAAACCCACACAGTCCCATCCGTCTTTAGCCCCATCGTAGAGTAACGACTTGCTGCAATCTTTGACCATGTTGTCAACGCCCCAATCTGAACAGGAGACGAGACGCTAATAACTGTGCCATTGCCTAACTGATAGTGATCATTGTTTCCCCAACCCCACAATGTTCCATCGGACTTAATAGCTATATGGTACGCAGACAATCCCGCGGAAATCTTCGTCCAATTGGAGGTTGACGCGATCTGAACTAAGGACGAAACACCGACAACAGCGCTTCCATTTCCCAGCGCTCCGTTTGAATTATCTCCCGCCGAAAATATCCCGGCACTTTTCTTCTTACGCCAGAAGCCAGGCGCCGCAAAAAAACCCCAGGCTTTTGAGTAATTAAAAAAAGTGCTGCCAGAAACAGCCATCACTTTAACTAAAAAAGTACGTCGCGATTTATCTATCATAGTACGGGTTCCTCTCATTCAAGGCCTCATGAACTTCCGCAAAAACTGCCTGCCAACTTCCAATAGTTTTTTGCCGGAAGATCCGCACGGAATTATACCAACCAGAAGTCGATCCAGGTTGCGCCCAAGGATAATAAGGCATGATTGGCACAAGAACCCAGGTCTCTTTCCCCAACGCTGCACTGGCATGAGCCACGCTGGTGCACGAGGTGATAACCAAATCCAATTGATTCAAAAGCCCTAAAGTATCTTCCCAACTTTGCATCGGCAGATCAGTTTCTTCTTTCTGCAGGTTCACCCAGGGACGTCCATTCAGAGTCTGAATTAAGCTCTCTGGCGAAAACCGACGAAGACTGTCCTGCTCAAAATTGGAATTGCCGTAAAATCTCAAACCCAACTTAAGGTCCTCAGAGCGAAATTTTGTCGAAACAATCTGTTGCCATTTTCTATCGTATTCACGGTCCACCGAAAGATAAGTACTACCGCGTAGACTTTCATAAGTCGTGTTCAAGACACTTCCAGCGCTCATTGCTGGAACCCAATAATCATGAAAGACATCAGGCGCAGCACGATGTGCTACAACAGAAGCCACGCCTGGCACCCGTGCAAAAACACTCATCAACGAGGGATCACAAGTGACTGTGACTTGGGCCCCTTTTTCTGCAAAGTTTTGCGCAAAACGAATATTAAGGATTTCATCGCCCAAACCACCCTCGCCACAGAGCAAAAGATTTTTACCACGTAGGTCTTCATTGCGATAAATTGGTTTGGTTGTTGGTAACGGCTGATCGCCGAAAACTTTTTCCCAGCGCCCATTGTCAAGACAGCGAAGTCCCGCCAAGAGATCCCCACGATTCATCTCGTACCATCCGCGGTTGAAGGCCGCCTTTCGACATAAAGGAGCCACGGACTTCAATTCTTCGGCAATCTGCCATCCGCGCTGAAAGTCCCCGCGCAACCCGGCTGCCACCTGTTCATTCAAAAGGTCCGCGTGCTTTTGATTTAAAATCATTAAGCTCCCTCGACACTTTTAATTGCAACAAGCTCCATTTCGATGAACTCACAAATATTGCGCTCGCTATGCATCCGCACACGAAGGTCATTTTCAGAAATCTGCCCCGTACGAACCGCTTCTTCAAATTGCGATCCGATTATAAACCTCACCGGCCCCATGGCGAAATTCACTCCCCACATCATACCCAAACAAGAATCCGACTCCCCTTGGGCTATTTGATTTAGGTTGTTTGAAACAGAGAGCAAACTAAGAAACTGTGGCCCCAAGGGGTGGACACACTGCGGATTCATGGTGAATTTGTCGTGATGAGGATGAACGACCTTGATGGACACCTTGGCCTGTGGAGCACAAACCCGATAGAGTTCTTTGATAATAAAAAAGAGATCTTTCTTGCTTTCACCCATTTGTTCTAGCGAGAAATCGAAAACCACTTCATCGACGGAAGAGTCCGCCCATGGCCAATTTGCGCCTG
Organism: Bdellovibrio svalbardensis; assembly: GCF_029531655.1. NCBI lineage: Bacteria > Pseudomonadati > Bdellovibrionota > Bdellovibrionia > Bdellovibrionales > Pseudobdellovibrionaceae > Bdellovibrio > Bdellovibrio svalbardensis. The sequence goes on along the minus strand of NZ_JANRMI010000001.1, from coordinate 1,139,745 downwards.
CCAGGTCTATGCACTCGTCAGGCTCGCAACCATCAAAAGAGTCGACATTAATAAAGTCTTTTTTCTTTTTAAATCCACAACCTAAGTTAAGCTTCAACATACGTCCCTGTATTTTGTTGAGGTTTAATTTTGTATCAAAATTCTATGTCATTAATTGAATCCGTCAATCCATGACACATAAACTGTGGTTCCGATCTTCATGAACGAGTAAACCACGTGTCCAGAGGACGGTGTCGCATTCGCTGGCTGATACTTGAACGTCGAACCAGCATTAGCGAAGACACACGAGCCGGTATGCGTATTATTTTGAACAGCCAACGTATAGGTCGCCCCCTCAACCATATTAGTGATAGTCCATGTTGCACCCGAACATGCCGTCGAAGTGTACTGCACATTGCCCGTACTGAAATCCATCGTTGTTGGAGTTGTCTCGCTCACCGCCACTGAAGCGATCGCACCGCTCACTTGCAGTTTCGGCCCAGTAGAAGTGGCTCCTATACCGACATTTCCCGCTGTATCAATGACCATTTGCTGAGTGCCATTTGTTGAGAAGGCCAATCCATTGACAAATGGAGAATACATACCCGCGCTCTGATTCCCATTGAATGTAAAGGCCGGTGACGCCGCTGTGCCTGCCGCAGATCGCACCAATGCACCATTTGCATTTGGTGACAGCATGCCATTTGAGCCAAATTCAAAGCGCAAAACTCCAGATGTTGACAATTCAAGAAGACCAGATCCACCAGACCACAATCCTGTATTAGCGTCAGAACCAAAAGCAATACCTGGATTCGCCGCCGTACCTGTTGCCGCCTTGAAGGCCCCGGTCATTGTGACGGATCCATCCTTCATGAAGTCCCCCGCCCCTGAGACTACCAAGTCCGTATACGCGCCACCATTCTGAGAAACTTTAAATTTATTCGCGGTTGAATCGAAATATATGCGACCTTGTCCCGCCGATGATACTGCAGGCGCAGCCATTCCACGATTAGTCACCGCTCCATTAACATCTAAAGCAGAAGCTGGCGCATTTGTACCAATACCAACATTACCAGAACCCAGAACCGAGAATAACGAAGTCCCTGCTGTGCCTTGAGCTGCGTTAGTCGAGACATCGAGAGCAATAGTAGTAGCTGCAGTATTAGCCACTTTAACCGCCAAACCATTTGACGCTGCAACGTTATTTCCGTTGTAAATCGCAGCGGCATAGCCAGCATTATTTACTGCCCAGTTAAAACCGCTGGAGGTGTTAATGCCATTAGAGTCAGACCCTGCTGTGTTGCTGGTGTTATTGGCAAACATTCCAAATGGACTTGTTGTACTCACACCAACTTTACCACTCGCAAGCACTGTCAATCCTGAACCACCTGAAGAGTTTGACTGCATTCTCGCAACAATACCATTGTTTGAAGCACCTGTGTTCGCTACATACAACAAACCATTCGTAGAGTTCACCGTTGCATTTGAAGTAGTCAAACTCATCAAACTACCTGTAGTCAAAGCATTCGCACTGATACTCATCGGACTTTGAGTCGTCGCTGTTGACCAGTTCCAGATTTGCCCGAAGTTCAAGTTGTCGATAGTATTCGTTGTTGTTGCTGCTGTGATCGCAGAAAGGGCTCCGCCACCAGCAGGAGTTGTCCAAGTCGCCAAACCCGCCCCATCTGAAGTCAATACTTTGCCTGCACCTGGAGTGCCGCCAGTGATTTTAACTTGGCCCGCAACTTCAAGAGCTGCCCCTGGAGCCGCTGTACCGACACCCACGTTACCGCTCGCTAAAACCGTCAAACCTGTTCCAGCCGTAGAGTTCGATTGGATTCTCGCAACCATTCCAGAAGTTGAAGCACCTGTGTTCGCAACATACAACAAGCCATCAGTTGAATTTAGAGTCGCACTACTGGATGTTAGATTTAGAGCAGTTCCTGTCGTCAACGAGTTCGCAATGATCGAGGCCGCATCCGTTGTTGTTCCCGTGAAGGTCTGAGTATAAACACCAGTACCAGAAGCCATCGTTAAGTTCTGATTGGCAGCAACTGTCGTCGCACCATTCAAACTCACCGCCCCAGTGCCAGTTGCAAAAGTATTCGAACCAGAAACAGAAGTATTGCCCGCAAGAGAAATGCCACCAGACCCAGATTGCAACACCAGACTTGATGTCGTACCCGAGTTACCCACTGTCGTTGCGGAACCTGAGGCACCTTGCACAGTCAATGCACCTGAAGATGTAAAGGCTGGTGTAGTACCACCGATCGCCAACGCGCCAGATGATGAGTTGAATGTAAAGTTCGGACTATCACCCACCGAATTAGCAGCCGTAGACAAGGTCACACGGCCCGCAGTCAATCCTGCGACAACACCAGAAACTGCCTGCCAACTTGGTGCAGTTCCCGCACCGTTACTAGTTAAAACATAACCAGATGTTGCAGCTGGCAACCGAGACATCGCTGTCGTAGTCGACGCATACAACAAATCACCAATCGCAAAGCTAGTCTGCCCCGTACCACCCATCGTCGCTGGCAAAGATGCAGACCAAGCCGGAACAGTACCCGAAGAAGTCAACACACCGCTAGCAGGGCTTGTCAGTGCTGTCACACCTGTCGCAGTTCCGTTACTCAACAAAATGTTATTAGCCGTAATCGCAGAACCAGAAGTATTCTGCAAAATATTGTTATTTGCTAAGCCCACACCCGTAACGGTTGTACCATTCACTTTTCCAACCGTCGTCACACCAGTATTCGAAACGGTCACATCACCGCTCATAGTAACAATTTGTGGAGCACTGGCATTTTTACCAACAACGATTTGACCATCTGTCATCGCGCCCAGCTCTTTAATCGCACCTGCACCTGAATACATGAGCTGATTATTTGTTAATGCTGTTGATGAATTTGTACCACCGTTAGCAATCGGCAAAACTCCAGAAACATCGGCCGTTAAACTTGCTGCAGCGGTAGTATAAGCACCAGCACCAGTACGTTTAACAAAGCCCGTTGTTGAAAGTCCGTTCAATCCAGTCAACTCTGTACCTAAACCAATAGTACCAGAAGTCGAAATCGTACCACCCGTTAAGCCAGTTCCCGCTGTGATCGAAGTCACAGTACCTGTACCCGCACCATCCCCGATTGCAACCCAAGCTGCACCCGTATCACGATAGATCGTGTTGTTATCTGAAGCGATATACAATCTGCCTGCCGTACCAACTGCTGGTCGCGAAGCCAATAGACCTGTTTGCACACTTGGCGTGCCACCCAGATTAGAAATGGCATCTGTGATTCCATAACCTGCAATCGTTGTCGGTTTACCAGAAGTAATTTTAGTCCAATCTAATCCTGGGATATCTGCTGCCGCCAGAGTGGTACCAGAAGTCACACGACCTTGAGCGTCTGTTGTCACTTTAGTGTAAGTTCCAGCAGTACCAGTATTCTTCAAAGTCACGGCACCCGTATTCGCCATCGTTGCATCACCCGACATACTCACCGGAGCATATTGAGTTGCACCATTGTTATAGACTAGGAACTGAGTATCAGTAGGCGCAGTTACACTAACTGCCTTACCTTTAATTTTATCAACTGACATCGTAGTAGAGGTTCCTGACACGTCACCAGAGAATGTTGAAGCCGTTCCAAGTTTGTTGTTGAATGTCGTCCAATCAGTATTACTCAACAAACCCGCCGTTACCGTTCCTGATGCCGATGCCATCGGAATATTCAAAGTATGCGTACTTGTGGCAGAACTAAATGCCGGCGAATTTCCGCTCGTACCGATCGCAAAAGTTTGAGTAGCACCCGTCAAACCGTTAAGCGACGTAATCCCCGCGCCACTTGCTGCAAAAGCAGTCCAAGCCGTTCCATTACAATACTCAACGTTACCACCGTTATAACGAATCGCACCCGCAATGCCAGCCGCACATGCTGTCGCATCCGTACCAACTCGAACCGCACCCGCAACATCCAACTTGATAGCAGGAGTTGCAGTTCCAACGCCGACATTACCACCCGTAGGATTTAACAATACGTAACCCTTAGTGGCATTGCTCGTAGAATCTAACGTCAAGTTGTTGCTTGCTGCTGTTCCACCATTTAATGACTGACCACCAGCACGACCTGCCAACAATGCATACTGTGTGAATGTATCTGCTGTCTTTGCAGCCCAAGCAGGCACACCAGTACCATTCGTCAAAAGAACTGAATCATTCGCCGAAGTTAATCCACCCACTACATTGTTCGCAGAAGAGAACAACAACTGATTTGCTGTTGTTGTACCTGGATAAGAAGCCGTCGAATAAACAGGTCCTGTTGCAGAATACTGCAAAATACTTCCGTTTACAGAACCAGTAACAGCAGTCATAGTGCCAGAACCATTCGTTGCAATAACACTATAGTTTGACCAACCCGTTGAAGAAGATTTTGCATTCAACTGAGTCTGAATTGAAGAAGTCACGCCTGAAACATATCCCAATTCAGTATTTGTAACTGAAGATGCCGTCGGAATCCCGCTGGCATCTGAGATCAAAGCTTTGTTCGCAGTGATCGCTGCAGCTTCAACAATCGCACCGCCGCTTGAAACCATGACTTTGTTATTAGTTAATGCTGTCGAAGAATTTGTACCACCGTTTGCTACCGGCAAGACTCCTGAAACATCAGCCGTCAAACTTGCCGCACCAGCAGTATAAGCACCAGCCCCTGTACGCTTAACAACACCGGTCGTTGCAAGTCCGTTCAATCCCGTCAACTCTGTACCCAAGCCAATAGTACCGGAAGTCGAAATCGTACCACCAGTTAAGCCAGTTCCTGCAGTGATTGAAGTCACAGTACCTGTGCCAGCACCGTCACCAATTGCAACCCATGCAGAACCTGTATCGCGATAGATCGTATTCGTATCAGAAGAGATATAAATTCTACCCGCAGTTCCAAATACCGGACGAGTGGCAAATGTTCCCGTTTGCATACTTGGTGTGCCACCATTGTTTTGCACGCCATCGGTGATTCCATGACCACTCAGTGTTGTTGGTATGCCGGAAGTGATCTTAGTCCAATCCAATCCTGGAATATCTGCAGCTACAAGAGTAGTACCAGAAGTCACACGACCTTGAGCGTCTGTCGTAACTTTAGTATAAGTTCCGGCAGTACCTGTGCTTTTCAAAGTCACAGCACCCGTATTCGCCATCGTAGCGTCACCCGACATACTCACCGGAGCATATTGAGTCGCACCATTGTTATAGACGAGGAACTGAGTATCGGTAGGCGCAGTTACACTAACAGCTTTGCCTTTAATTTTATCTACTGACATGGTGCTAGAAGTTCCAGACACGTCGCCAGAGAATGTCGACGCTGTTCCCAGCTTAGTATTGAAGTTGTCATAGTCAGTTTTACTGATGAGACCCGCAGTTACCGAAGCAACTGACGCCATCGGAATATTTAAGGTGTGCGTAGTTGTCGCAGAGTTGAATGCTGGCGAATTCCCACTGGTGCCAATGGCAAAAGTTTGTGTGTTTCCAGTCAAACCGTTCAACGAAGTAATACCAGCGCCACTTGCGGCAAAGGCAGTCCAAGCCGCTCCGTTACAATACTCGACATTACCGCCGTTATAGCGAATCGCGCCCGCGACACCGGCAGCACAGGCCGTTGCATCCGTACCAACTCGAACGGCACCCGCAACATCCAACTTGATAGCAGGAGTTGCAGTTCCAACGCCGACATTACCACCCGTGGGATTTAACAATACGTAACCCTTAGTGGCATTGCTCGTAGAATCTAACGTCAAGTTGTTGCTTGCTGCTGTTCCACCATTTAATGACTGACCGCCTGCGCGACCTGCCAACAAAGCGTACTGCGTGAATGTATCAGCTGTTTTTGCAGCCCAAGCAGGCACACCCGTACCGTTTGTCAAAAGAACCGAATCATTCGCTGAAGTTAATCCACCCACTACATTGTTCGCAGAAGAGAACAACAACTGATTCGCCGTCGTTGAGCTTGGATAAGCTGCTGTCGAATAAACAGGACCCGTTGGAGAATGCTGCAAGATAGTTCCTGTTGTCGAACCAGAAACGGCAGTCATTGCACCAGAACCATTTGTTCCAATGACACTGTAATTCGCCCAACCCGTTGAAGATGATTTTGCATTCAACTGAGTCTGAATTGAAGAAGTCACACCGGAAACATATCCCAATTCAGTATTTGTGACTGAAGATGCCGTCGGAATGCCATTCGCATCTGAGATCAAAGCTTTATTTGCGGTGATTGCAGTCGCCTCAACAATCGCACCGCCGCTTGAAACCATGACTTTGTTACTAGTTATAGGTGCTGAAGAATTAGTACCACCGTTGACGACTGGCAAGACCCCTGAAACATCAGTAGTCAAACTTGCAGTGCCGGCAGTATAAGTCCCCGCGCCCGTGCGTTTCACAAAGCCCGTCGTTGAAATTCCGTTCAATCCTGTCAACTCTGTACCTAAACCAATGGTACCCGAAGTCGAAATCGTGCCACCAGTTAAGCCAGTTCCAGCTGTGATTGAAGTCACAGTACCTGTACCAGCACCATCACCAATCGCAACCCAAGCAGAACCTGTATCGCGGTAAAGGGTATTATTATCCGAAGCGATATAAAGTCTGCCCGCTGTTCCAAATACGGGACGAGACGCCAATAAACCTGTTTGTACACTCGGTGTGCCACCCAGATTAGAAATCGCATCTGTGATTCCATAACCAGCAAGCGTCGTTGGGCTAGATCCTGAAGTGACACGACCTTGAGCGTCTGTTGTCACCTGCGTGTAAGTTCCTGCTGTGCCTGTCGCTTTAAGAGCCAAGGCCCCCGTATTTGAAATCGTCGCATCACCACTCATTGTTTGAGCGATTGCTGCATTCGAGGCATTGCCTACCCAAATTTTTCCATCAGCAAGTGCTGGCAAAAGTGGCGACGGAGCTTGGCAGGCAAATCCAGAAGCAGTCCAAGTAGGAACATGGCCTGTCGTCGAACATGCAAAGTTATAGAATTTTCCTGTGGAATCAACAACCGCAATACCAGAAGTCGCAGTGTTCACCCCAGTGAAGTTCATATCGGCACCTAAAATAGTGCCATCCAAAATTTTACCTGTTGTGATTGCATTCGCAGCAATCGTCGCTGCCGCTGAGCCTGGTCCTGCCGCAGTTACATCACCCGTCAAGGCTGTCACATAGCTTCCCGCAGGCTGTTTCGAATTAAATGTATTCCAGTCAGCAGAAGTTAAAAGACCACGATTCGTGCCCGAAGCATCCGGGAAATTGAATGTGTGAGTTGAGCCTGACGAAGAAATATTGAAATTCGTTCCCGCAGTGCCCGTCGCAAAAGTCTGAGTCGAAACACCCAAACCATTCAATGATGTCAAGCCTGCGCCCGATACACCCAATGCAACAGCTCCAGAACCATCCCAATACTTCACCTGACTTGTATCTGTGTTGAACCAAGTTTTACCTTTGTCACCAGGACCATAGCCACTGATCAAAGTGGTTTCTGTTGCGTTCGTGAAGTTACCCAAACCAATACTACCCGTCATTACATCGCCCGCTTTATTCAGCGGCGTGTATCCCAATGCAGTTGTCACATCACCTGAAGCGATGTTCGCACCGACAGTCACGCGACCTTTAGCATCGACGGTCACTTTAGAATAAGTTCCCGCTGTCACACCGCTGGAAGCGAGTGTCAAAGCACCAGTATTGGACAAAGTCGCATCACCACTCACTGATTGAGCAGTCGCAACGTTGGTTGCGCTACCAACTAAGATTTTTCCATCAGCTAGCGTATTCGACACAGCATCTGTAATTCCATAACCCGCAAGATTCGTTGGTTTTGCAGTGATCGAAGACCAAGCAGGAGTCACCGTCACATTCGAAGCCGCCGTCAAACGACCTTGAGCATCCACTGTGAAAGTTCCAACTTGAGTCGCGGAACCATAAGAAGCTGCTGTCACCGCCGTGTTCGCCAAAGAGATCGTACCAGTTCCAGTGATCGTTCCACCGGTCAAGCCAGTACCTGTCGCAACACTTGTCACAGTTCCATTTGTTGCTGGAGCCTGACAGGCCCAACCTGTCACCGTCCAAGTTGCAACATGACCTGCAGTCGCGCAGGCAAAATCATAAAACTTTCCAGTGCTATCCTTGATCGCGATACCCGATGTTCCCACATTCACACCGGTATAGTTCATATCCGCACCAAGAATAGTTCCATCCAAAATCTTAGCCGTTGTCACAGCATCATTAGCGATTGTCGCCGCTGCAGAGCCAGGCCCCGCCGCTGTGATATCACCAGTGAGTGCTGTAATGTAACTTCCCGCAGCTTGTTTTGCGGAGAAAGCGTCGTAGTCGGTCTTACTCAAAAGACCCGCTGTCACCCCCGCACCAGAAGCCATTGGGATATTTAATGTATGAGTATCCGAAGCTGAATTCCATGACGGAGCCAATCCAGAAGTTCCAATGGCCAATGATTGCGCATTACCAGATTGACCACCGAATGAAGTGATACCTGCTCCTGCAACCCCCAAAGCGATGACGCCCGAACCATTCCAATATTTGACTTGGCCTGTATCTGTATTGAACCAAGTTTTACCTTTATCACCAGCTCCGTAACTACCAATCAAAGTAGCTTCCGTCGCATTCGTGAAGTTACCAAGACCGATACTTCCCGTCATCACGTCGCCGGCTTTGTTAAGTGGCGTGTAGCCCAAAGCTGTCGTCACATCGCCAGAGGCAATGTTAGCACCAACAGTCACACGTCCTTTGGCATCCACAGTCACTTTTGAATACGTACCTGCCGTCACACCAGAGTTTGTAAGTGTCAAAGCACCTGCATTTGAAATCGTCGCATCACCACTCAATGTTTGAGCAGTTGGTACATTCGAACCATCACCCACCCAGATCTGTCCGCTCGTCAACGCCGGCAAAAGAGGCGTCGGCGCCTGACATGCAAATCCAGAGGCCGTCCAAGTCGGAACATCACCCGCAGTTGCGCAGGCAAAATTAAAGAACTTACCGGCAGAGTCCACCACCGCAATTCCTGAAGTCGCAGAGTTCACTCCCGTGAAATTCAAATCAGAACCCAAGATAGTGCCATCCAGGATTTTTGCAGTCGTTACAGCATTCGCTGAAATTGTAGCAACCGCTGAACCAGGACCCGTCGCTGAAACATCGCCGGTTAAATCCGTCACATAGTTGCCAGCCGCTTGTTTGCCCGCGAAAGAATCGTAATCAGTTTTACTTAAAAGACCGGCAGTCGTTCCCGCAGAAGAAGCCATCGGGATATTCAAAGTGTGAACATCTGAAGCCGAACTCCATGCCGGTGCTGCTCCAGCCGTGCCTGTAGCAAATGATTGAGAGCCGCCTGTTTGACCAGCGATATTAGTAATCCCGGCTCCTGCAGCGCCCAAAGCCACTGCCACGCCGCCATTCCAGTACTTCACTTGATTTGTGTCGCTGTTATACCAAGTATAACCTTTGTGAGCGGCCGTCAGACCACCCACCAATGTTGTTTCCTGGGCATTTGTATAAGACCCCAGACCCAATGTGCGCTGCGGGCTCATCAAGATATAACCGGTCGCGGTTAGATCATTGCTCCCCATGTTCAAAGCGCCATTCATTGTGTCGCCGTTTTTACTGACGGCATCCGTGATTCCGTATCCAGAAAGATTTGTCGGTTTTCCAGTTGTTATTTTTGACCAATCCAATGCAGGAACGTCACCTGCACCAATCGGGCTATTCGCCCAAGCACTGCCGTTATAACGAAGAAATTCACCAGACGCCAAAGCAGTGGTGTTAACATCGGTGCCTTTGATTTTATCTACAGTATTGCTTCCAGGTGCGCCACTAACGTCGCCCACCAAAGTCGGCGCCGATGGCAAACCAGCCCAAGTTCCATCACCACGCAAATAAGTCGTCGCATCGGCAGTTCCTGTCGGATTCACCGTCGCCAAAGGACCAAGACCAAGATTGGTTCTGGCAGCACTGGCACTTGTTGCACCCGTACCACCATTTGCCAAAGCCACCACACCACTAACATTCGTCGCCGTCACGGCCGTTGTTGCCGTAGGTGCGTTGTAAGTTCCAGCCAACAAATTCGCCATCACGGCGCTGTTAAACCAAGTTTCTGCCGCAGCTTGAGTCAAGCCCACGCCATTATTCACGGCTAGGAAATCTGTCGCCGCTTTTCCATCCAAAGTTTCTGCGCTCACCGCATTTTCAGCATGGACCGCATAAGGAGCCGCGCGCATATTGAAATCAGCGGTGATACCAAGGCTGTTCACTACGATACGCAATTTGCGGGCGTCAGTCGCCACAGGAGTATAATCGGTAAAGCCGCCTGAACAATTCAAACCGCTTTTTGGTTTATTATCAAAAACGTCTTTAAAACTTAAAAGAGGCGACGCAGATTTCACTCCACGTCCAACAACCAAATAAAGATAACCTTTATCAATCTGCACGCCTGTGTGAGTTTCCTCCCAAAGAATGCAGGAATTAGAGTCGCTGCGAACTCCCAGAACTTGAACGACCACATCAGATGTCACAGTTGGATAAGTCGGACTGGATGGGTTCGCTGTGTCTTTAATGACCCCTTGAAAGGTGATACCTTTGTTGCCATTGGTCACCTGAGCCTGAGCCAAAGAAGAAACAATAAACAGATTCAAAACTAACAGTTTGTACCTATTCATAAGCGATGACTCCTTCGACCACATACGTTCCACTGGTTTGCTTTTCTGCAGTTTCACCGATTTGCCCGCTGACTACGAAATTGCCGGAGACCGATACTTCAGTGTTTTGATAGTCCGCATCAGTGCGATGAGGCGCGACAAATGTGTCATATGCCGCTTTAATATCGACTAAGCTCGCATCAAGGGAACAGCCCGTGAGCGTTAAAAACACCAAAAACATTCCAAATAGGTTCATGACCTTCATTGTTAGGTCTCCGCATAAAGTAAGGACAACTGACATAAATCTAAAATATGCTTCGGATTAATCTCAGTGTTGCTCGATTTAACAGCCACACTATGTCGTGGAAGTGAAGCCTGGTGGGTTTGAGCGGCTGGACCGGCAGTCCATTGTCCAGCCAAATTTCCGACCTGCAACGCACAGTGTGGCTCGACAAAAAAGCCACATTTCGCCCTGCGGCCTCACTTTTTTGTTTTATAGCAGTTAAGAAGTGTGAATTAATGACCAGCATGACAGTTCAGCAATTCATGCAAATCCAGCTCCTGCGCCGCCAAGAGAAGAACGCCAAGTTTTCTCTAAGATCCTTTGCACGCTTGCTTGAGACAGACCCAAGCTCGTTATCAAAAGTTCTTAACGGCCTCCGTATTCCTTCTGAAGAAACGATCGAAAAATGGGTCAGCAAATTAAAACTTTCTGATGAAGAAGCTGGCGCACTTCGTGGAGCCGCATTAAATGCGAACGCGTTCAATCCACTCAGTTGCGAATTCTTTGAGTCCACATACAGCTGGGTGCATCCGATTTTATTGGAATCCATGAAGCTTCCAAACTCGCTCAATCGAATCACTCACTTGGCGAAGTATTTCGGAATGACACCTGAACAGCTTCAGCAGACCATCGAGTTCTTGGCGCAAAATAAAATCCTCTATAAAAATCCTCAGGGTCAAGGCTATCTGCCAACGAATCTCACGACGATCCCCATTCCCTACACGACAAATTTACGCCGAAACCTGCAGAAGAAATATTTACAACTGGCGTTGAATGCGGTCGAGGAAGTTCCCTTTGAAAAAAGAGACAACAGCACTTTGACCGTCGCTGTTCACTCTGATGACCTTCCTGCCATTCGCGATATCATTCGCGAAGCGCAAAATAAGATCAATAAGCTGTCCGAAAAGCGTAAAGATCAGGTCAACACCGTTTATAATTTTAGTTCCGCACTTTACCCTGTCATTGAGGAGTCTCATCGATGAAAGCTCTAATCGCCCTGGTTTGTGTCTGCTTCCTTTCAAGTCTTAGTCACGGAAAAGTGATGGACGATGGACAGGTAACCAATGGCGGTGATGCCTATGTCGCAGAGTTCTTTTTGGTTCTGGACAGCGCTCTTTCTCGCATGCCTTTGACAATCCCTCTGGAAAACAACGTCGCCCTGGATCGTCATATCCTTGAGGTGGCACGCACGAAGGTGCAAATTTCCTCTGAAGAATCTCTGCAGTTAGACGGCCGCGAAGTCTCTGCCGTCAATCAACCCTTCACAAGTCCACCGACAATCAAAGTTTCTCGCTCTTCTTGGAAAACCCTTTCAGAAGCTCAAAAAACTCAACTCGTAATTCATGAACTCTTCCCTATCGTGGGAGTTTTCGATGCCGACTACAAAAACTCGACGGCGGTTATTCGCTTGATTGATGAGGCCACGTTGATTTCGTATCCAGCCCTGCAGTCAGCCGTTGATCGTTGTGATACTTCAATTATTAATGCCATTCCCGAAGAAGCCTTCATGAGAATGACGACGCAAAATCAAAAAAATGCGTTGTTGGTTCAAGCTTTGAATCAAAGATGTTCGGCTCTTGTTCAAAAATACAGCGCCATGAATATCAATATGGATATTTGCATTGGCGCAATCAGCCTGATGAACTGGCACCTTCGCGTGGATTTTGGCGAGACCAATCAAAGCATTGAGATCCTCAAGCTGTTGAGTGAGGCAAAGGTTCCATCAGTTAAAACCTGCTCTGCGCGCCTCAATGACAGTTGCGATGAGACCAGAAAAATTGTCAAATCATGGCAAAAGAATCTCGTGCTGAACATCCTTCAGTGTAATTAAAAAAATCAGATCTTCTACCCCTACGGCCTGAGTCCTGTGCTCTAGCCTCAGATTGTTTGTCTGTTATTTGCCTGAAACTTGCAAAGATCCCTCACTTTAAGTGTACTTGACGAAGAAGCCATCTTTGAGAAGACACACGAGTGAGGTTATTAATGTCGTTGCAAGTGACTCTTTCCGGAACAGAAATTTCAGATACTTTTGCTCCTACGACTTCGCAAGAATGTGTTCGCAAAGAAACAGGCGCACTTCTTAAAACTCTTCTACAACGAATCGTAAAAAATCCCGACGATGTTCTTGTGACTTGCATGACGGGTGAACGCACAACTGTTTTCAACATTGCCGTTCATTTGGATGACTATCGTTATCTGCTAGGAAAAAAAGGAACTACAATTAACAGCCTCCGAGTCGTTCTACGTGCAATCATGGCTCGCCATCAAATCCGTGTCGTTTTAGAAGCCCCCCACACTCCTCATATGGGAAGCTCGCAATCAGATTACTAGGCCGACATGCACTCCGACCTCGTCGGAGTAGACACGGATTCGAGAAAAAATTTCCACCCCAAAACCACTATAATCGTTTATAGGTGGTGTGGCTCGAGCCACGCATTATTTATAACTTTTATTTCAATAATACGAGCCACACTGCTAAGATCCCTGCCCATGAACGTGCAGGAATTTATATTAGAACAGTTCAATCAAAGAAGAATCAAGAACCCCCGGTTTTCACTTCGGGCATTTGCCAAAATGTTGGAAATGGATCCGAGTTCTCTCAGTAAAGTTCTTAAGGGAAAGCGCATCCCGTCTCCTGACACTGCTCAAAGATGGATCAGCCGCCTGAGCCTTAACACCGAAGAAGCTCAACTTCTTCTACAGCTAACAACTGCGCCACGTCCTAAAAAGAAAAACGGTCTTAAATTTGTGCAGATGCCTGCGGAGGTCTTTGAAAGCAATTACGACTGGTATTTTCCGATTCTGCTCGAAGCCTCTTCGATCAAAGCTTACAATGAAAATCCATCTTTGGTTGCCAAAGCCTTGGGAATCAGTGTTGAAAAGCTCGCAAGCGATATCGAAATTCTTAAGATCCTGAAGCAGCTTCGCATCAGTTCAAAAAACTCTGCAATGCTTCAACGTAATCACAACACCACAGTGCATTTGCCCCTGACTTCACAAAAACGACGTCAGATTCAGCAAAAATATCTTCAACTGGCAGAAGCAGCTTTGAACGAAGTCCCTTTTGAAGAACGAGACAACACGACTTTAACAGTCTCTCTATCGAAGAACGATATCGGAGAGATCAAAGCAATTTTGAAAAAAGCCCGAAGACGCGTAAACCATTTTGCCCTAGCTCGGGAAGAATCCGCGGACTGCGTTTACAACCTAACCATGGCTCTTTATCCCATTCTTAAAGGTTAATATGAAATCACTCCTCTCACTCCTCTTGATAGTTCTGTTAAACACCAACAACGCCTTTGCGATCATTCTCAAAGGTCAAGAGACCAATGGCGGCGATCCTTATGCGGCAGAGTTCTTCAATATATGGGATCGCTTTACACCTCTACTTCCTGCCTACTTTTCCCTTCCGAATGGGCAAGGGCTCGACCGAAACGAGCTACAAAGAGTTCGAAGTATCGTGAGAATTTCTAGCGAAGAAAAAATCACTTTGGATGGAGTGGAGAAAGGCGCCGTCAATCGCCCGCATCCGACCAGCCCACAGATCATTATTTCTCGATCTTATTGGGGTCGCATCCTTCTTGCGCAAAAGCAGCTAATAGTTCTTCACGAAGTTCTTCCACTCGTAGGAATCAACGATAAAGACTATGCAAATTCAAATGCCATTTTTCAGAGCCTCACAGAAGACAAGTCACCTGATGAAAGACGTGGTTACATCAGTGCGATCCGCACTTGTGAGCCAGATGTGATCAGTCAACTTACCCAGTATCGCTTTGAAAAAATCTTTAAACCCAATGATCGCATGGACATGCTGTTCCTTGCGGTTCAATCACGTTGTGCGGAGTTCTTAAGACGCCTGACCTCTTGGGGATACGATTTTAATGTATGCTATTACTCGGGTTCGAACACACCGCTCACTAAATTGTTCCAAAACGCCGACTCTTCAATATCTTTCGTTGAAACGCTCAATGCCTTATTGGAAGGTGGAGCCAAGACACAGTTTCAATGCCCAACTGAAGTAGCAGATGCATGTATTTCCAACTCGAATTCCGCTTTGCCTGAATTGATGAAGGCGAAAGTCTCTTCACAACTTACCTGCCCGCTCCAGTAAATTCTTTGGAGCTCTAATGAGATCTGTGGCCACGTGATGTGAGCCACAGAATCGACTCCACAAAGCCTAGTTATCTACATACGTTTCTTCACTGCGTCCTTTTATTCAAGCACACTTTGAATATGAACGCAGACAACAGAGCAATCCCGAACGTCATCCGATTAAGAAAAACCAACTCGACACCTGATTCCCAAAAAGAAGAACTTCGACATTTAATCGAAATGATTCTGAAAGATCTTGTGAGCTATCCCGAAGATATTCAGCTGACCTATGCAGATGGAGATCAAACCACAGTTTACACCTTGAATTGTCCACAGCGAGTGATTGGACAGGTTCTTGGTACACGCGGGAAAAACATCACCGGCATTCGAGTTCTGATGACTTCAATTTCATCGCGCAAAGGTTTCAGAGCTATTATTGAAGTGCCTCATTATCCTAATAAGTAAACAAAATTGAGAAAATCGAATAAGCCCTTCTCTTAAAGAAAGGCTTAATATGAGCTGCGCTCGTGTCGGCTGAAAGCCCTTTGATTATCAGCTCTTAAATTATAGCTAAGCCTCTAAATATTCTTTGTTAAAAAGCCGACAAGTACCGTACATGACTTACCGGCACGTACTTGCTTTATTCGTTCTTATATTGCTGCAAACCTCTATGGTGCTGGCGTCGCCTGCGTTGCTGACCTATCAAGGTCGCATCGTTAAAGACGATGGAACAGCTCTTGAGTATTCTGCGGTCTCTTTTATTTTTCAAATCACGGATCCTTCCGGCGCCTGTGTCATCTATCAAGAGCAAATTAACGGTTACAATATGGTGAACTCGAAAGGTGTATTCGATGTGCCTATCGGGCAAGGAACTGTCACCTATCCGACTTCAGGTTCATTCACTGTTTTAGACGCCTTTAAAAATGGCCAGGCCTTTGTGTGCCAAGGTGGCGCTCCCTACAATTCTGGCGCGAGTGATTCACGAAAACTGCGTGTACAATTTTATGATGGGGTTGGTTGGAAAACGATCTCGCCTGATTCAGTGATTCGTTCCGTGCCTTTTTCTGGCTACGCAGTCTCGGCCCAAAAACTTGGCGATCATGTTGCCGCCGACTTCTTAATAAAAGCGGGCTTGCCCACTTGTTCTGCGGGAACTTTTCTTGCCTGGAGTGGATCCAATTTAACCTGTGAATCTGTCGCTGGTGCTTCTGGTGGTACTGTTACGAATGTCACTTCAACAAGTGCTTACCTCACCGTCACCTCCGGAACGACGACACCGGCATTGACTGTCAATGTGGGAACAGCGGCCAACACGGTCGCTGCCGGAAATGATTCGCGTATCGTCAATGCTCTTCAAACTGGCGCGACTGCGGGCGGTGATCTTTCCGGATCCTATCCCAATCCAACAGTGGCAAAGATCAATGGCACAGCATTATCAATGTCAGCGCTTACTTCAGGTCAGGCCTTGAAATATGATGGCACGAACTGGATCAATGCCACTTTGGCTATCTCTGATATCGCAAATCTTACGACTCAGCTAAGCAACAAACTGGATCAAGCGAAAATGCCAGCGAACTGCGCTGCAAATCAAACACTCACGTTCTCCTCACCGACTGGTTTTTGGAATTGCTCTGACATTGCCATCACTGGGACTGCGTTTGGTTCACAAGCTGCGAATACGGTTTTGGCTGCTCCCAATGGAGCTGCTGGCAATCCTACGTTTAGAGCACTCACGACAGCGGATCTTCCTGCAAATGCCTATGACTCCACTTATTTTAAAAATAATGGAAACAGTTTTGGTGCGACGGCCACTTTGGGAACAAATGATAACAACTCCCTCGAAATCAAGACGAACAACACCACTCGTTTGACTGTCAATGCCAGTGGCAATGTCGGTGTTGGAACCTCTGGTCCAAGCGCTAAATTTGAAATTAGTAAATCTCCGACAGCGACAATTGATTTATTGTCCGTGGTTGACGTTGACTCAACAAGGAAGATTCGTATTACAAAAGACGCGCAAATTGTGGCAGAGTCCACTGCAAGTTCAAACAATGCTATTCGCTCTAGAATGAGTGGAGACACAAATGATCGTTTGGCGATCAGCGGCGGTGGAAGAATTTCGTTTGGCGATGGCACAAATCCTCCAGACACTTATATGGAGCGATTAGCATCAAGTGCTGGTCTTTCTATGATGGGTGGTAATGTTGGTATTGGAACAACTTCACCCTACGCTCTTTTAAGCTTATCCTCTAACAACAATGATACGACTATCGTAAGTCCGGACTACTCAAAAGACTTAATATTGCGTAACAACAACACCACTAACGGCGTCTACAATTCGATCGGATTTTTTAACTCATCAGGGCAAGTCGACAGTGGAATTATCGCAGTTCATAATAACGCTACGGGTACTTACAACTCGGGCTCACCTGCCACTAATAAAGACTCCGAATTGCAATTTCAAACTTCTGATCCAAATAATAATGGTGCTGTGTTAACGAGATTGACCATTAAAGGGAATGGCAGTGTCGGGATTGGAACGAATGCGCCGTCTGTGTCTCTTGATTTAGGCTCAAAAACAGACGCGATACTTTTGCCTAACGGAACCACTGCCCAACAGCCCGGCTCTCCTTCTAATGGGATGCTTCGCTACAACACGACGACAAACTTGGCAGAGGTTTATCAAAGTGGCGCGTGGGTCAGCTTAACTACATCGGCGGGTGGCTCGAATGTAACTACGAATGGATCAGGTGCCGTCACGATTTCTGCAGGTGGGACAAACCAAAATGTGACATTGCAAGCGTCGGGAACTGGTGTTGTGACATCCCCAAGTATTGTCACTATTACGAACTCCACGGCTTCAACGGCTCCCAATAATGGAGCACTCGTCGTCAGCGGTGGCGTTGGAGTCAGTGGTAACATCAATGCTGGTGGAAATATTTATTCAACTGGAAGTATTTCCTCTGACACAAGTCTTTATTCCCCAATAGTTTATGGCAGCACTGCTGCTAGCGGCACTTTAACTTTGGATTCCACCTCTCATGCAACCAAAGGAAATATTCTGCTGGCTCCAAACGGGGGCCAGATAGGAATTGGAACAACTACGCCAGCAAACAGAATTGATGTTGTTACGAATTCAGCAATTAACGAAGCTATCCGCATCACAAATAGCGATTCAACAAATCCGAATGCTCAGGCTTCTTTCCAAGCCTATAACGACAAAAATGGAATCATTATGGGAGTCCTTGGCTCTGCAAATACGCTGACTGGATATGGCGCTCCGGGAGATTCATATATATACAACGCCGGCGGAACCAGTGATGGCACGAAGAACTTAAATATCATCAATAACCAACCCTCTGGTAAGATTCGTTTCTATAACGGCAGCACTGCGAACGGCACAATAAGAATGATGATTGATTCAAATGGGAAAGTCGGTATCGGCAATTCAGCACCTCAAGCCTCATTGCATTTAAGCCCTACCAACACGGCAGGCACTCAAGAAGCTCTTCGAATTAGTGACCAGGGATCTGGCGCCAATGAAGGGGGCTGGATTCAATTCGACAGCTCAGGGAAACCAGATCAAGTTCGCATTGGTCAGCTTTCTGCAACCAACGGAAGTAACTTTGTTATTTCAACCAACTCGGCAAATGCTGGTACACCAACAGAACGTCTTCGTGTCGATCCAAATGGATTTGTTGGTCTTGGCAATTCGTCTCCAACTTATAAAATTGATATCTTGGGATCTGGATATGTCGCCAGTTCCATCAAGATGAAAAGAACTGATGTGACTGGCATTGGCCCGGGCACTGATTTCTATACCGCAGCTGATGCAACCGAATCTGCGACCTCCCAGACAGTCGCCAACAAGGGATTGGGACAACTTAATTTCTATGGCACAAATGAAACAGGCGCCTCTGCACCGAATCCTTCGGCCCGCATTTCCGCCTACACTTCAGAAAATACAACAACAACGACTACCGGCGGTTCACTGCGTTTCCAGACAACAACTACAGGTGCCAATGGCTTGACAGAAGTGATGCGTTTAATTGACGGCAAAGTTGGGATTGGAACATCAGCTCCCACAACATCTTTGGATATGGGCAATACTTTCTATTCAGGAACACCGACCACACTTGCCCAGCTCATTAATAAGGTTTCACTCTGGAATAATGGCGCAACACCCAATTATGGACTAGGCGTATCAACGGCTGCGTTAAATATTACTGCCGGTGAAGCTGCCGCTAGAATCGCGTTTCATACCGGAGGTGCCAATGAAAGAATGCGCATCGATTCTTCTGGTAACGTCGGTATCAATATCACCAATCCGACCAACAAACTTGATGTCGGAGGACTTTCGCAATCGGGCTCCTATTCCACCTCTGACGGCGCCCGATTTCACGAGGGAAACTTGGGCATTAATTTCGGCGGCAACGATGCCGGAACCTTTGGTTGGATCCAAGGTACCAATGCAGGCACCGGAGCAGCCAATATCGTGATGCAACGATTCGGCGGCAGCGTGGGTATTGGAACCACAACCCCTGGCTACAAGCTGGATGTTCAAGGTGGTGGTGTGAACGCCTCCGGTGGATACACTCAGACTTCAGATATTCGTTTGAAAACCAACGTTGAGTATCTTCAGTCTAAGGACTCACTCGAAAAAATTTCTTCGTTGCGCGGAATCCATTACGATTGGAAAGATCAAACCAAACTGGGCACGGATCGTCAGATTGGTCTGATCGCCCAGGACGTTGAGAAAGTTTTCCCAGAGGCTGTTAAAAAGAATTCTGAAGGCTTTCTGTCAGTGAGCTACTCAAACCTCGTGGCCCCAGTTATTGAAGCAATCAAGGAGCTATTTAAAAATTCTGAACATCAAGCGCGAGCGATTGCTTCGGTTCAAGCTGAAAATGAAAAACTGAAACAAGAGAATGCGGAGATCAAAGCTCGTTTAGAAAAAATCGAGAAAGTGCTCAACTCAAAAGATCTGAAATAGACGAGGACATGCGTCCAAATCACGATCAAAGACGAGAATATCAAATATGAATAGCGTCTCAAAATGGGTAAATAAAAGCTACTATGAGTTAACACCCCGGCCATGGCTAACTATGCCAATTGACAGCTATTTTTTGTGATTTCCCAACTCAAGGTGACAGCTAACAGTGCGACATGAGGGACATAGGTTGTTTACGAGACATCCTCTCACTCATCTCTTTCGCTTTACATTAACATTCTGTAATCTAAAGACATCAGATAAGGAGATCTCAATGTCTAGAGCCAAAAATAGCAAAACTAAAAAGGTGCCTACGACAATTTCACAGTATGAAGAGATGGAAACCGAAGCTTTCGGGGGACACTTCTTTGAAATACAATCAGGCTGTGTGGACCCACTAGATTCCTTCTTTCAAAAGATCAGCGAACAGCCGAACCAGCGCCATATGGCTCTCATTACGCTTCAATCTGACGACAAAGAATAGAATCAACCGAGTACTCTAAACAGGCTCCTTGTGCATTGGGAGCTCGATATAGAACCGACAGTACTTGTTTTCTTCGGACTCAAAGCGGATTGTACCACTATACTTTTTCAATATATCCGCACTCATGACCAGGCCCAATCCTGTCCCCTGCCCCGGCTCCTTCGTCGTAAAAAATGGCGTAAATATATTTTTCTTTTCAGCTTCGGGGATACCCAGTCCATTATCCTCGACGGTGATCCTCACTTGCTTGTCCAGAGTTTCGATTTGAATTTTCAAGAGAGCTTGCTGGATATTTTCTTTCCCCCACTTGCGCCATAGCGAATAGATCGAGTTGTCCATCAGATTCAAAATCACGCGCCGCAATTCTTCGATATCAACCTTCACATTCGCTGGTGTTCGCGAAGTTTTTAACTCCGCCGGCATTGCCACTTGATGCTGAATCTGAAAGGTCTTTAATAAAATCTGTAAACTTTCCGAGATGAGTTCATTCACATCTACAACCTCTGGCAATTTGGAATCCCGATGTGCTGACATAAGAATTGTTTTAATCAGCGAATCAATACGTTCCGAATGTTTAACAATCATGTCCGTGAACTCTCGGGCCTCTTTGACATCCACCTTTGAAGCGTCATCCGGCAGATAATAGTCTTTCAGGAACTGTGCTGAATTAAGTACGATGTTCAGGGGATTTTTAATTTCATGGGCGAGCCCCGTAGCCATGATTCCCAAACCAGCCATTTTCTCTTGCGCAATCATTTGATTCTGCATGATTTTGATTTCGCGAATGTTTTCTTCCAAAGCCTGGGTCCGCTCTTGAACGCGATCTTCAAGTTGAGTTTGTGCCGCGATGGCTTGTTCATACTCCAAAGCCAGAAGCTTAAAGCGGCGGCCAAAATAAACCGTCACCATGGCGGAAACGACAAAGAAGATTGAGGCCAACAGAATATAGTAGATCTTCCAATACTGAACAAACTGTCGAACGTCGGAACGAGGACTAAAGATCTGCACGCGCCAATCCAGACTCATCGGAAATCGAGGACTTTCAATCGGGGCCTCAATCAAGATTCCCTCGTCAGTCTTTTTAACATCCGCAAAGGATTCCTGAGTCCCATAGCCTGCGAGGACTTTCCCCGCGCCATCAATCACCCGAATAGCACTGGAGCCCATCCCGAGCTTTATAAATTTCCGATATTGCTCCTGCACTTCCAGAGTCAGCCAGTCTAACCGCGAGTGACTGACGATCACCCCCACGGGGCGATTGTTTTTGTATATCAATGCCGAGAACAAAGCGCGCACCGATTTGTCGTTGTAGATTTTGACAACTTCAGGATCAGACTCTTGAAGATAGAAAAAAGTCCCTTGAAGATTTCTGCCGCGATCCTCGGTAAAAATTCCCGCAACAGGTTTTGCAAACCAATCGGCATGCTTAACATCCATCGCTGAAAACATCGCAGGTGTAAGCTTTCCCCCCATAACGTCTTCACTGTTCACGGCAATAATCTGGCCCGTCATATCAACGACCATAATAAAGTCGTAAAGACGATACAGCCGGGCATACCTGTTCAAGAGTTCCACCAGACGCTTTTTCGAATTGGGCACATCCAGCGCCAAACTTGCGGCTTGTGCCATCGCTTGCACATCGCCGTAACGCTCAAAAAACTGCGAGCCGATCTGCTCACCGACGGACTGAGCCTGGGTTTTATACACTTTCTCAAGATTGTCCTCGATGGAGCGCGAAAATACAGAAAGAATGAACCAGGCCGAGGCACAGATTAGAAAAAAGAGAGATAAAATGAAAAATGATACAGTCAGAGCGAAACGGCTCTTTCGTTCCCTATTTCGTTCCATGAATAAATACTAACATCGCTGAGAATTAAAAATAATCTCCTTGCGAACAAGCTGTTATCAGACAACCATGTTTTATGAACGCCATATGAAACTCAAAGGACTTTCATGAGCTGGAAGCATTTCATTACATCGGTTCTGCCAATTCTGTTCTTTTTGACAAGCTCCTCCGCGCTGGCACAACAGAAAAGGATCAAGATCGCCTTGAGTGAGGACTACTATCCTTGGTCTTACGGACAGCTCAACAAGGTACAAGGCATGTCGGTGGATATCCTCAAAGAGATTCTGGAAAAACAGATGAACTATCAGGTCCAGTATGTGGGTCTTCCCTGGAGTCGCGCTCAGGAAGATGCCTTCCGGGGAAAATACGATGCCTTGTGCTCCATCGCCAGCGAGAAGCGGTTGAAGTTTATGAATGCGTCCAAGCACCCTGTCTTCCGAGGTATGGTAAGAGTTTACATTCGTAACACCCCCTCTGAACTGGCAAAAGTTAAGGGCATCCAAGACCTAAAATCCCTCACTCAGGCTCCACTTATTTTTAATATTTATGTTGGTGCCGGGTGGGCAGCAGATCATCTTCCTGCCAGCAAAATTGAATACTCCAGCAGTATTGAAAGCTCAATTCGAAAGCTAGTGGGAGGTCACGGCGATGTCGTTGTCGATAACAGTCTTGTCGTCAGGTATTATCTTAAGAAAATGAATCTCGAAGATAAGATCAAAGAGATTCCTATCTTTATCGACAACCTGGATTTCTATTTTTTAGTTAATAAAAATTCCAAGTTCAATGAGGACTTCGAAAAATTCAACAAGCTCTTTCTCGCCTTTTCCAAAACCAAGGCCTATCGGGATATTCTCAGCAAATATCCCAACTAGATTCCCATCTTCCTTATTTGCATCTTTGAATCAAAGACTCATTCACGTCATCTCCGCCATCGCCCACTGAAGAGAGAATTAACAAGTTCTCTCCTTGCCCCGTCCACCCGCGCCAAAGCTGCGAGCTCTCTGAAAGAAATTCCTCAGTAGACTCATCTTCGCTGTAAATTTTCTTTTGATTTTTATATCTATACCCAAAAACATTAAGTTGATCCGAGTACACAACGTCTGCAAGATTACTGACAATATTCACGACCCCTTCTGGATTTCCCATGTAGCAAGTTGCAAAGCCTGCCACATCCCCGGAGCCAGGAACTCGCCCCCATACTCGTCCCATGTTTTCATACTCAGCCCCTAAAGCCGAAAGCGACTTCGCGATGAAAGCATCCAAAGCTTTCACTTTTTGATACCCATTATCTGAATCGGAAATCTCGTAATACAACGGCAACAGCGGCATTCTCAATGCTTTCAGTTTTGTGTTGATCTCAGTTGCGGGAATCAGTCTGTCACCCTCAAGGACCAAAGGAATTCTTAATGTCGAGGCAAATACGTGGGGCCCTAAAAAGCCGGTGATCAAAGCCAAAATTAGTTTTTTCATACGGATCTCTTTCAGTCGGGAAGTTGTCTGCAAATGGATGAAGAGAGGTATAAAGGGCTATCATTCAAACATAAAAGGTATATTACGATAGTTATTATGTTAATAACACATAACATCTAAGACTTTCGCCTGAAGCGACGCTGAATTTCCCCATCCAGTCTTAGACATTCCTCCGAAATAACGCTAAGTTAGACGAATTGTCGAAAGGGCTACGAAATGCAAACGACTCTTGTAAAATCACTTTTTAGAGACACTGAAAAACATCTCGATAAAGAAGTTCAGCTTTCAGGCTGGGTCAGAAAAATTCGCGATCAAAAAAGCTTCGGCTTCATTGAACTCAATGACGGCAGTTTCTTTAAAGGGGTGCAGGTCGTTTTCGACAGCAATCTTTCAAACTTCGAAGAGATCGCGAAACTTTCTATCGCAAGCTCTGTTTATGTCACTGGCAAAGTGGTGAAATCGCAAGGTGCAGGCCAAACTTTCGAAGTGATCGCTTCCAAAGTTGAAGTTTATCAAAAGGCCTCTGCAGAATATCCGTTGCAAAACAAACGACATACTTTCGAGTTCTTGCGCGAAATCGCCCACATCAGACCGCGTGGAAACACCTTCTCTGCAGTCTTCCGTGTGCGCTCGGTTTTGTCCTATGCAATTCACAAATTTTTTCAAGAGCAAGGTTTCGTGAACGTTCACACTCCGATCATCACTGGGTCTGACGCTGAAGGTGCTGGTGAAATGTTCCGTGTTACAACTTTGAAGTTGGACAAACCGCCTCGCAATGCGGATGGAACAATTGATTCCACTCAAGACTTCTTCGGCAAAGAAACAAACCTTACGGTCAGCGGTCAGTTGAACGGTGAAACTTTCTGTGCGGCCTTTAGAAACATTTATACTTTTGGCCCAACCTTCCGCGCTGAAAACTCAAACACGTCTCGCCATGCAGCTGAGTTCTGGATGATTGAACCAGAAATCGCATTTGCCGATCTTTCTGCAAACATGGAATTGGGTGAAGCGATGATCAAATACATCATTCGCTACGTGATGGAGCAATGTCCGGAAGAAATGGAGTTCTTCAGTCAGTTTATTGAAAAAGGTCTTTTCGAGAAATTGAACAACGTCCTTAACAATGACTTTGGCAAAGTGACTTACACTGAAGCTGTCGAAATCTTGAAAAGATCCGGTAAGAAATTCGAATACCCAGTTGAATGGGGTATCGACTTGCAGTCTGAGCATGAAAGATTCTTGGCGGAAGAACATTTCAAAAAACCGGTCTTCGTGACTGATTATCCAAAAGAGATCAAAGCCTTCTATATGAAACTCAATCCGGATCAAAAGACCGTCAGAGCGATGGACTTGCTGGCTCCGGGCATTGGCGAGATCATCGGTGGCTCGCAAAGGGAAGACAATCTTGAGTTGCTGGAAGCGCGTATGAAGGAAGTGAACCTTCACCCTGAAGACTACTCATTCTATTTGGATCTGCGTCGCTATGGCAGCTTCCCGCACTCTGGCTTCGGTTTGGGCTTCGAGCGCATGTTGATGTACATCACCGGTATGACCAATATTCGTGACGTGATTCCGTTCCCTCGCACCCCTAAGAATGCTTTGTTCTAGATACTAAATGAGACGTTCCGTTTAAGCTTCTTAAACGGAACGTTCTATTTGCTCCACAAGTCTCCCCTGCTCGCTAAACGGTGAGCGTTATTCACCTTCAAGCGACCTTCATATTTGTAACTCTCGGATGCTGTTAAGTATCCGATAAGAACAGTATGAAAACCTGTACGTACCTGATGTCTCTTTTCATGCTCCTCTCTGGAGCCACATCCTTGGCTTCGCCGAGCGTCTTCACTTATCAAGGTCGGATTGTTCGCGACGATGGAACTCCGCTTGAATATAACAATGTCAGCTTTTCATTTTCGATCATGAACACATCAGGCAACTGTGTGCTCTACCGGGAACAGCGAGACAATATCAACATGCAAGGATCCAAAGGCGTCTTCGATGTGCCCATTGGATCTGGTGGCACAAAGCTATATCCTGCTTCTGCGACATTTAAGCTTCGCGATGCCTTTAATAACTCTGTTCTTCAGAACTGCGAAGGTGGCTCCACCTACACTCCTTCCGAGGGCGATGGTCGAGTACTCGCCGTTCAATTTCATGATGGCACCGGCTGGAAAGACATAACTCCTAATTCAGAACTCCGCTCTGTTCCCTACGCCTCTTTTGCCGATTCCGCAGCTAAACTGGGAGATAAACTTCCCACTGATTTTGTTGCAAAAACTGATCTAACAAGTTGTACAGCCGGCCAGTATCTTACTTATGATGTCTTCGCCGGATTTTCCTGCGCAACTGATGCTGGTGGCGCAGGCATGCTGAGTGATGTGAACGTCACGGCTCCCCTGACTAAATCTGGTGCCGCCTCATCTCCAACATTAGGTATCTCAGTGGGCACAGTCAGCGGCACCGTCGCCGCTGGCGACGACAATCGCTTCGGGAATGCACTGAAAATTCAATCCGTCGCAGTAGACGGCACCGCGCCCTCAACAGGCCAGGTATTAAAGTATGACGGTACAAAGTGGGCTCCTGGGGCAGACTCCTCAAACGTGGGAACAATAACTGGAATCACGGCTGGAACAGGCCTGAGTGGCGGCGGCACTTCCGGTACCGTTACGCTGAATCTTGCGAACACCGCCGTGACTCCTGCATCTTACACTCGCACTAATATTACGGTCGATGCTCAAGGCAGAATTACGGCGGCAGCCAACGGCGGTAATATCAATCTAACCTCTGAGGTGACAGGCACTTTACCTCTTGCCAATGGTGGGACTGGCACAACTTCATTCGCTGCCAATCGCTTGATTGCCAGCAATGGGACAGGGACAGCCCAACAGGCAATCTCATGCAGCTTAAATCAAATTTTAAGCTTTGATGCCTCGGGAAATTATGGTTGTTATTCTTTGAGTTCGTTATATTCGGGTTTTATCAATGGGGGAAACACCTTTGGTGCCACTTCAAATATCGGCAATAACGACAACTACGATTTGAATCTCAAAACAAATAATCTGACTCGCATGACAATCCAAAGCGGAGGCAATATTGGAATCGGCACAACGACGCCAAGCTCCGCTCTCGAGGTCAATGGAACCATCGCATCAATAGCATCAACGGCAACAACTGTCTCTGCGGGAACTCTTTATACAGGCAGCGCTTCTATAAGTAACTCCGCAGCATGGACCTTCAATTTTGCGATTCAAAATACGTCAGTAAATGGTTATTCCGGAAGTGTATTCACAGACTCTGCCGGAACCAATCAAGCAGCTATTGGCTATGCGAATCCTAGTGTGGGAATTTTACCGGATACAGTATTCTTCTCAAGTATGAACACCAAACCACTGGTCTTGGCCACGGGAAACATCGAACGAATTCGAGTGACTTCCACTGGCAATGTTGGGATCGGAACAAGTTCACCCGGATCGTCCTTGACCGTCGCTGGTACCATTGTCAGTACACCACCTTCGCCCATCACGGGGGCCACTGTAAACTTGGCGGCAGGCAATACACAAGTTTTGACTGCCGCAGGTGGGCCCGCAATTACATTAAATAATCTGTCTCACGGCGGAACCTACACATTGGTGATCCAAGATACCACTTCACGCACCTACACATTCACAGGATGCAACACCAGCAAATACTCTCCTCCGAACACAGCAACCACGACAGGAACTCCATCTATCTATGCCATTCTTTCTGTCTATAACGGCACCAACTATGATTGTTACATCACTTGGTCGACAGGATTTCAGTAGAGGGACTGTGAATATACTTAGTCAAAGAGTCTTAAAAAATCTGATTGCGTTTTTATTTGTGGGAGCATCCTCTGCACAAGCGCAAAACTTATTTTTTCGGGGACTCCTGACAGCTGATGCTCAAGAGTGCCGAAGTCTTTATAATCCGCAAACACCTGGCTATAACACCAATCTTGTCGCCCACTGGAAAATGGACGGTGCTGCTGGAGTAATCACCAATGGAGCCACTCTGAGCTCTGGCTTTACAGGCGGTCCTACGGCGACAGCGACTATTAGTTCCAACTCCCTCTCATACACCGCTTCTGGTATTATAAATCAAGGCATCACCGCTAACGGAACCTCCGCTGATTATATCAGCGCGGGAACACCTGCAGCGCTCGCCAATCTTTCTGCTGCAACCTGGATGATGTGGATTAAAGTGACTGCTGGGAGCGCGATAAAGCTATTCTATAAAAGCGACAACAACAGCTCTAACGGGTACTTTTTATTGATAGACAGCGATCGAAAACTGAAATTTGCGAAAGTACACAACGGTTCTAATCTGCAGAATTTTTCTTCCCCACTGGCCAGTGCTTATTTTTCAAATAGCTGGCACCAAATTGTAGTCACTTGGAATGGAACTTCAACAGGTACTGGCGCAAAACTCTACATGGATGGCAAAGAACTGGTTTACGACGTCGCGGATCCCCGATTCGACACGTCCAGCGGAAATGGCAGTTATGTTCAGAATGGCACTAGCGGTTTTGCGTCCGATGCAACCAGCCCCTTCATTCTGCTTGGCAGTCCAGCAAGTACGACAACAAATCCTGCCGCTGGCGCATTTTCTGGAACCATGGACGAGTTCGCTGTCTGGAATAGAGTTCTGAATTCGACAGAGATCGAGAAACTTTATCGTCACCAAAAGTGCAATTAAGACTTCGCAGTTATTTAACAGTGAAGCCTCTTTTGCGCGCCCAAAAGACCTCAATCGTTATATAAAAGAATCATGGATGCATTAAGGGATCGCCAAATCATCAATAATGCAATTTATGACCATCTTAATGAAAAGTGGTATGCCGCCCACGATCACCCCATCGCTGTACTCAGAGCCGAGTCCCGGGAAAAATTAAATTGGGCCTTGCCTCTTCTTTTAGAGAAAAATTCGAGAACAGTTTTGGATGTCGGTTGCGGCGCTGGTTTTGTCGCCAATTTTTTGGCGCAAAAGAATTTTCAACTCACCGGTTTGGATTTCTCTCAGCCTTCGCTGGATATTGCAAAGAAAATGGATCTCACTCATTCCGTTCGTTACATTCAAGGCGATGCCTATCACTTGCCTTTCGCAGAAAATTCTTTTGATGCCGTGATCGTTTTTGATTTTTTAGAACATGTTTCCGAGCCTCAGCTGGTTATTGCCGAAATCGCGCGCGTACTGAAGCCCGGTGGGCAAATGCTCTTTCATACTTTCGGCAGAAATTTCCTATCATGGATGATTGCCATCAAAGGCATGGAGTGGTTTGTGAAAAGCACTCCGCATGACCTTCATGTTATTTCCTTATTTATCAAACCCAAAGAAATCGAAAGCTATTGCCAACAAGCGGGAATGAAAGTCACCGGCTTTATCGGTATACGCCCGATTCTGAACCGTGCCTTCTTTAAGCTCCTCTATTCCGGTGTTGTCCCAGAGAATCTCGTCTTCAGACAGACGCCAATGAAGCTTCTGTCCTATTGCGGCCAGGCCATCAAAGAAACTTCACCAAGCAGGAATTAAGGACAAACAATAGACAGGGACTTTGTTTCAGAGCCCGCTTCCAGATTCACTCCATCTTGACTATAGGTCGAAGACGAAAAACCATTTTTGAATCGAACTGAAGCAATATAGTTTCCATCACAGGTTGAGATTGAAACCTGAGCTCCCTCAACCTCGTCTCTAAAGACATAGGACGCAAGATCTGACTGAGGATAGGTTTGCACCTGCAAATCAACAACCATCTGTCTGTGTCCCTGTTGGTCCTTGATATCGATAGTGCACTGAGGAAGACCCGCAGCGAGAGCCATTTTAGGTACGGTGAAAACACATCCAAGCAAAAGAGCTGACTTCAACGATTTCATAGAGATCTCCTTGCCGCGCAAACTATATCATTTTTGACAATTATAAAATTGGATTAATTTTAATTTAACTATAAGATTATATTATTATGAATGAACCCAATATCCATCACCTAAAATACTTTAGCTCCGCCGCAAAGCTGGGCAGTTTGGCGGCGGCGGCAAAGGCCTGCAACGTCAGTCAGCCTGCGATCAGCCAGGGAATTCGCAAGTTAGAGGAAACTCTGGGCTGCGAGCTGATGATTCATACCAAAAATCGTTTTAAACTCACCGATGAGGGCAAGCTCCTGGTCGGCCGAGCTGAAGAAATTTTTAAAACTCTGACCAGTATACGCAGCGATATAGACGGCTCTCTGAAGGAACTTTCCGGGACTGTCAAAATCGCCACGGCGGATACATTGGCACAAAGCCTTCTGCCAAAGTCCCTCCAGAAGCTTCGCCACAAACATCCTCTGCTTTCAGCCGAAATCAACTTCGGCGACGTGCCTGCCATCTTAGAACAGGTGCGTTCGGGCCAAGTTGATCTGGGCATTATCGTAGATGATGGAAGAGTTCAAGGCGTTCATAAGTCCATTCTCCACGAAGGAGTATTCGTCTGCGCTGCGGGAAAAAATCAAAAGGTTTCGGGCGAGAGCGCCTCCTTCCTGGCCACCAAAGAAAGCCCCGGTGTTGATGAACTGCAAAAGATCTTTAAAAAGAAATTCGGAAAACCAGCCACAATCGCAATGCAGGTCGAAAGCTGGGAAGTGATCGCGAAGTTCTGCACTTTGGGAATGGGTGTAGGATTTCTGCCTGATCTTCTTTTGAAGAACTGGGACAACCTTCGTCCTCTGGATGAATTTAAAGAATTGGCGTCCAAACAAAAATATCGCGTTCTATTGATTCATCAAGGCGATCATCAACTCACAAGACAAGCAAAAGCTTTTGTTGATCTTCTGCTGTGATGTCATCTGGATCAGATCTTAAATAGGAAACAGAATTCATGAAGCTATTAGAAATCTTTCTTATCTTTTTGCGCTTAGGCCTGACCTCTTTTGGAGGACCGATTGCTCATCTGGGATATTTTCACAATGAGTTTGTAAATCGCCGCAAATGGATTCACGAAGAAGCCTATGCCGAGCTGGTAGCTATTTGCCAATTCCTTCCCGGTCCCGCAAGCAGCCAAGTCGGCATGGCGATTGGCTTGAACAGAGCTGGCTTGCTCGGAGCCATCGTCGCGTGGATTGGTTTCACCCTGCCCTCTGCCATTTTGCTGGTGCTCTTTGCTTTTGGTATTTCTCATTTTTCGGGGAGTCTTGATTCCGGATGGCTTCATTCCCTAAAGGTGATCGCTGTCGCCGTGGTTGCCCAAGCGATTTGGGCCATGGGCACAAAACTTTGTCCTGACAAAGAACGCCTGGGTATCGCCTTGCTTGCCTGCGCAGCCACCAGTGCGTTTCCATCAGCTTGGATACAACTGATCACTCTGGCCGTCGCCGGAATTCTTGCTGCATTTTTCTTTAAAAAATCGACAGCACTTCCTCACACTCCCATGCCAGCAGTCCTTTCCAAGAAAGTGGGCGCCACTCTTTTGACTTTGTTTTTTTCACTCTTGGTGTTGTTGCCAATGGCTGCGAAGTTCAGCCAAGCTCAAGGTCTTAAGTTATTTGAGAGCTTTTATCGAGCCGGATCTTTAGTTTTCGGTGGGGGCCATGTTGTCCTTCCGCTGCTACAGTCTGAAGTGGTGCCAACAGGTTGGGTTTCAGACAGCGCCTTTATGGCGGGATACGGAGCGGCTCAGGCAATTCCCGGCCCGCTCTTCTCATTCTCTGCCTATCTTGGAGCGATTTCGAATGTTCCACCGAATGGCTGGCTGGGAGCTTTGATTTGTTTGCTTGCGGCATTCCTGCCGGCATTTCTGCTAATCTTGGGCACTCTCCCCTTCTGGGAACAACTTCGCAAAATTGAAAAAATGCGCCTTGCCATGTTGGGTATCAATGCTGCTGTCGTAGGCCTTCTTCTTTCTGCTTTCATTCATCCCGTGTGGAGTAGTGGAATACTAAACCTCAAGGACTTTCTTTTAGCCCTATCTGCCTTCCTTTTGCTGACCTTGGCAAAAGCCCCTTCATGGCTGGTCGTTCTGCTGGGGGTTCTTGCAGGATTGGTTATTCCTGGATATTAGGCCCAGTTGATTCTGATTTTTTTCCTAGTCAAAGCACTAGAAGCTACAGCTAGACTGTAGCTTCACATATGTCCCTCCACATAATCTATCCCTTCAATTGCAAAGCGTTCATCTACTCAAACAAAGCAAAGTGTAGAGAGCGCGAATGAAGGGATACTGAGTGATTAGATTAATTTTGATGACTGCGCTGATAGCTTTTGCGACTTCAAGTTCCTACGCACAAGCTCCCCACGAACACGACTCTCAAGATTCATCAGAAATCACAGAACAGGACTTTCAGGCTCTGGGCTGCTTGAAAGCCAACAGCAATCAACGCTATCAAGTTGATCTCGGCAACGATAAAAAAAATGATTTTCTAAGTTTGTGTGCGAAAGAAACCAACAACTCCGCTTGGTGTGCGCAACTGGTTCGTCCCAATGAAAATAGTTATAATGCCTTCAAGTGCACTTACGGCTCCAATCAAATTCATCAACTCATCCATCCTGATGAAGCCACCTGGAAATATCCCATCGAAGGAGTTCGAGTCATTCAGGATCTTCAGGCCAAAGGTTTGAAAGTCTGCCAGATCTATAACTGGTGGAGACCAGAACCCTATAATAAGAATGTCCATGGGGCCGCAGGACGCCATCCCTTTGGGACTGCGATAGACGTAAGATTCTGCACCAACGGAGATGCAGATCGCGCCTTCAAAGAACTTTGCAAAATGCGCGCGGCAAAAAGAATCAGAGCCATCGGCCACTACGGAAGCGCCTCTTTGCATATTGGTGTGGGCGACAAAACTGCAAATACCTGGGGAAAAAGCTGTATTTAAAAATTTCACAGTTTGTGAATAAAAAGAGAAAGGCCGCACAGGCCATTCACAGGCCCTTCTCTTAAAAATCAAAGAACTAATGAGCCACTCGGCCTTTGAATTTATTCTCAAAAATTGAGTACAAGGTCGGCAGAACAATCAGCGTAAGAATCGTCGAAGAAACAATCCCTCCGATAACCACCGAAGCCAGAGGCCTTTGCACTTCAGCTCCGATTCCCGTGGATAGCATCATTGGCAAGAAGCCAAAGATCGCCACCAAGGCTGTCATGAGCACAGGTCGCAAGCGCACCAGCGTCCCCTTCAGCACCAACTCTTTTCCAGTCAATCCTTGCGTCTTCAATTGATTGAAGTAATTCACCAAGACCACGCCGTTCAGTACGGCAATTCCAGACAAGGCAATAAAGCCCACACCGGCAGAGATACTAAACGGCAAACCATTCGCGATCAGTCCCAGAACACCGCCCACCAGGGCGAAAGGGATGCAAGCGAAGATCAGCATAGTTTGACCAATACTTCTAAAGGCAGCGTAAATCATCAAGAGCACAAGCACCAACGCAATAGGCGTTAACACCATCAATCGGCTTCTCGCCTCCTGAAGATTTTTGAAGTTCCCACCCCATTGCATGTAGTACCCTTGTGGCAATTTGATTTCTTGCTCAACCACTTTCTGCGCTTCATTCACAAAGCTTTCAGTGTCCCGGCCACGTAAATTGATTAACACGGCCGATCTTCTGTTTGAATCCTCTCGATTGATCGAGCTAAAAGTTTCTGAAAATTCAGAGGTCGCCAAGTTCGCAAGCGGCGTGGTCGTATTAGTTCCCAATCCGACTGGAAGATTTCTGATTGTGCTTAAGTCAGAACGTTCTTCATCACTCAGGCGGACCACTATTGGAAACTTTCTTTCATTCTCATAAAGAAAGCCACTTTCCTGACCTCCCAAGGCGATTGAGATAGTGCTCATCACATCCGACTCATTCGCGCCATACTTTCTAATCGCCTCTTCCTTGGGCTTAACTCGCAAAACTGGGCTCGTGCCAGCAAGATCGACTTCGACGTCTCCCGCGCCAGGTACCTTCGCCACGATTTCTTGAACTTTCTTGGCCAGATCCATATTCACTTGCAAATCCGGCCCAAAGATTTTCACCGAAACGTCCGCTCTGGTTCCTTCCAAAAGCTCATTGAAGCGCATTTGAATAGGCTGAGAGGCCAAATAGTTTTGTCCAGGAAGTTCCTTTTCAAGACGAGCTACCAAAGCATTCACCAAGGTTTCATAGCTGTGTCTTTGACCTTCATTCGACTTCGGCCAGTCCGACCGCTCTTTCAGCATGATGTAGGTGTCAGATATATTCACACCCATCGGATCCGTTGCGACCTCGCTTGTTCCTATGCGAGAGAAAACCTTATCCACCTCAGGGAAGTCTTTCACAATTTGATCGGCCTTCAACTGGAAAGCGATCGATTGATCCAGGCTCAGATTCACAGGGCGAATCATATGAAACGCAAACGATCCTTCACTCAGTTGTGGCAAAAACTCAGCTCCTCGGCTCGCAAATAGAACGGCCCCGACGATAACGGCAGAGCCGGCCATCACCAGAGTCGCCAAACGGTGCCTAAAGGTCAGATTGAACAACGGAGTGTAGACCTTGCGTATCCACTGCATGACTTGAGGTTCTTTATCTTCAGCGTTGCCCTTTAAAATGAGAGATGCCAAAGCCGGAGCTGTCGTAAACGACAAAATCAAAGCCGAAGCCACGGCAATGGCAAAGGTCGCAGCCATCGGTGTAAACATTTTCCCTTCAACGCCAGTCAAGGCAAAGATTGGAAGGAAAACCACGACAACAATCAACTCACCAAATCCCGCCGCAACACGAACTTCGACAGCGGCTTCATAAACCGCCGCTTGCACTTCTTCCGGGCTCAACTTTCTTCCCAGGGCCTTGCTTCTTTCATGCACATAGCGCACACAATTGTCGATTAAGATCACGGTGCCATCGACAATGATCCCAAAATCCAAAGCACCAAGACTCATAAGATTTCCCGACAACCCCAGTGGCTTCATCACCAGAAAGGTTGCCAAAAGAGACAGCGGAATAGTGATCGCAGTAATGACGGCCGCGCGAATATTGCCAATGAGCAGAAACAAAATCACGATGACCAGAGTCGCACCCAAAATCAAATTGTGTTCGACAGTTCCCAAGGTTGAATCAACCAGGTCCGAACGGTTGTAGACCGTCGTCATCTCCATCCCGGCAGGAAGTGTCTTTCTAACCTCATCGACTTTGTCTTTAACTCGGGTTGCAACAGTTCGACTGTTCTCCCCTAACAACATCATCACGGTGCCCAACACGGTCTCTTGTCCGTTGTATGTTGCGGCTCCGGTTCGAAGCTCCTTGCCCAATCTGACCTTGGCTATATCACCGACTCGAATGACACGGAATGAATCCAACTGCTTAACTGGAACTTTCTCAATGTCCTTTGCTGTCTTGAAAAGCCCCACACCTTGAACAAGAAACTGCTCTGCGGTTTGTGCAATATATCCACCACCAACATTGCGATTTACTTTTTCCAGCGCTGTGACAATTTCTTCGAAATGAATCCCATAAGACGCCATTTTTTTAATGTCAGGTTGAACATGATATTGCTTCTCATAGCCCCCTGTGGTGTTAATCTCAGCCACTCCCTCCACGGTTAACAAACGCGGTTTGATGAACCAATCCTGCAACGCTTTGACTTCCATCAATTGCTTTAAACGTTCTTGAGAGTCCGTAGCAGGCTTTTCATAATCCAACGTGTACTGGAAGATCTCACCCAGTCCTGTAGAGATCGGTCCTAATTTGGCCTCGGCCCCTTTGGGCAGTTCGGCTAAAACTCCTTGCAGACGTTCTGTGACCATCTGCCTTGCGCGATAAACATCTACGGCATCTTTAAAGACCACTGTCACCTGTGACAAACCAAAGCGAGTGATTGATCTTACTTGCAAAACCCCAGCGATGCCTCGCATGGAGGATTCGATCGGATAGGTTATGGATCTCTCGATCTCTTCCGGCGCCAGACCCTCGATCGTCGTATTGATTTGAACTTGGTTGTTGGTAATATCTGGAACTGCATCAATGGGCAAATGCTGGAATGAATAAACGCCTGCAATTGCGACCATCACGGTAAAAAGCAGAACCAGGGCTCGATTATAGACTGAAAAATGTATTATTTTGTTAATCATACTAATGACTGTGCCCTTCTGGAGCGCCACCGAATGCAGTTATTTCTGCCGTTCTTAAAAAGCCAACACCAGTCATCACAACAGCGTCACCCTTTACTAGATCTTTGGAATTTACCTTCAGCGAAGATCCACTTTTCGAAATCAAATTAAAATCAATCCGCTTGTAGAAACCATTTCTCAATCTGTAAATATTGACTTCTTCTCCAGCAGTCAAAATGGCGCTGCTAGGAATCTCCCACGGAGCCGCTCCGGAAAGAATCTGGGTTTTTAATTCAAAGTTTTTGATCGCCTCTGAAGACAGTTTAACTCCATCGTGTTCATCTGCTTCTGTAATTCCTTTGTCAGGTCCTACGCTGGAGTTTACTTCCTCATGGCTCTCCGCATGCTCAGTGTCTGCCAAGGACGTCCCCGCTGTTATACACATTCCAATTGCCAAAATTAATTTTGCCTTCATAAGCCCAACTCCACATTCGCGCCATCGATTATTTGAATATCAAAAATAGCTTCAACCGCTTTGAGTTCTCTCAGATTTCGGGTTTTCTCGAACTCCACCAAAGAACGATGGACCTCAATCACCAAAGAGCTGGGAACCAATCCTTTGACAAACATACTCTCAACTTTTTTGTGCTTGTTTTCCAAGACATGTGCATTAGAGGTTTCCTGCAAAGCCTTCGCTGACTTTTTGTAAATCTCGACCAAAAATGCGCGACGTTCTCTCAGCTCTTGCTCCGCAAGTTCGCGGCGAGTTTGCGAAGAACGAACCGTGGCATTTGCTGCGGCTTTCTCTCCTTGATTAAGACTCAATACAGGCAATGGCATACTTAAGCTCAAACCCCATTGCTGAATGTCTTGCCCTGCTTCCTTGGAGAATTTCGCGGCCGGCCCCACATTTAAAGTCGGCCAGGCATCACCCTGTGCCCGATCTAATTCCGCACGGGCGACCTTTATGTCAGCATCATAAGTTAGCAACAGAGGCGAATTCCTGAGATCGCTATTTTCGGCAGGTGTTTTCGTCAAGTTAATCATCAGATTAGGCATACGTGCCGGCATAACTTTTCGTATCGCTCCGAGATCCTGACCCGTCGAAATCCTGAAGAAGGATGCCAGCTGAGAAAGCTCCTCATCATATTCCATGCGCTTAAAACTATAGTCATCTTTAGCAATACGGAATACCGTCAGCGTCACCTCTTGCTCCGGGCTGAGCGCAGGACGCCCTTCATACTGTTTGACCAACTTGCCAAAGGCCTCGGCGGACTCGTTGACCAGATCCAATTCGCTGTCAATTTGCCGAAGTCGAAGAACTTTTAATAATACATTTTTTCTTACTTCCGCTGTGGCATTAAAAAGTTCCAGCTCAGCACGGGAAGCCGCTCCGGAGGCCACATCTTTTCTGGCGCGCCTCTTCCCCCCTAATTCAACCGGGAAAAGTAAGGAAAGATTTGTTTCGGATCGAGTTTCAGACTGAACAGTTCCAGACAGCGCATCCGCAGAAAGTTCAGGATTTAACAACTGACCGGCGGCCTCAACGGAAGCCTGCTTTTGTTTCACTTCCAACTGTGCTTTGATCACTTCAGGAGAGCGACTCTCTGCACAGGAAATCACTTGTTTAAGATTCGACAAGACACCACATGATTCCGCCCCTTCTGCCCAAGCAGAAGACGCCATTAAAATCATAGGTATCACTTTTGCCTTTAAAGACATAGGTACACCTTTTTTAAAATTCACTCCGACCACATCCAAACGACGGTCAGAGCATAAATATTAGATTTTGCATTTATGAAGACTTGGAACTAGCCAAGTCGCGGAGGCTGGAAGGGACCTTCCAGAAATCGACCTATTATAGGGAACTCTTGTGAACGATAGGAAAGTGTATACAAGGATTGATCAACCAATCCCGCAACGCGAGGAATGAGAACAACCGCGCAATGCCCCAAGTGGCAATAGCCCTGACTGCAAGGATCGAAATCACTGTCGTGAGAGTGTAGATCCTTCGCATGAAACTCAGTTTGCTGGATTGCACTTTGGGAGAGATTGGAATTGAATTCGAGATGAAAAGACAAGAAGCCCCCCACCAGTACCGAGACTAGCGAGACTGTAACGGCCCACAATATCAATGACTTCACATTTCTTTTCACTGCCAAAGTATAGCCGTAATTCAGCAGGCCTCGCAACCACTTAAAGGTGGCTACAAGCCTGCGGGTTGGATTCTTTTCTATTAATGAGACACGTGAGAAAGAATATCGTGACTTAAGTTCCTGTTTTGAGCTCGGTTTGCAATATCCCCCAAGCTCAGCATCCCGACCAATCTCTTACTTCTGTTAATGACTGGCATGCGGCGTATTTTTTTCGAAATCATCGTTTGACCAACAACGGCAATATCATCGTCATCGAAACAGTAATTGATACCCTCGCTCATGCACTCTTCGACAGTCGTCTTAGCCGGGTCTAACCCCTTCGCAACCACTCGAACGACAATATCTCGGTCGGTCAGCATTCCGACCATTTTATCGGCTCGCTCCACGGGGATGCAGCCGTAATCCCCCTTGAGCATCATCTTTGCTGCCTCAGCAACTGTGTGATCAAAATGAATAACTTCAGCTCGAGGTCTCATGACTTCTTTGACACGCATAGTGACTCCTTTTTAGAAAAGCATACGGCGACTTCGTTCCGACTTGTCCTTGTATTTTCAACGTCAGTATTTAGCCATCTGTCATCAGGCAGCTTGTGTGTTCGGCAATGCGCCCATATACTTCACAAATGAAGACCATCCTGTCAAAAATCCTATTCTTCTGTCTTTTAACTGCCAACCCACTCCATGCAAAGGCCCTTTGCAATCGAGTCTACAGCGTAGGCACGAATACGGATGCTGTTTCAAAAGACAAGGCCGGTGCAAATCTTATTTCCATTGAGATCTTCAACGAACTTAAAAAACGACTTGATTGCGTCTACAATGAAAGAGTTATTTCATTCTCCAGAGCCGCTGAAGATTTGCGGAATAATCGCATAGATATATTTGCTTTTTCTTTTACGAACGAATCCTGGAGCAAATTTGCCACCTCTATCCCCATATATTCAGTGAATCGTCTTTTATTGGTTC
This sequence comes from Bdellovibrio svalbardensis, assembly GCF_029531655.1. Classification (NCBI taxonomy): domain Bacteria; kingdom Pseudomonadati; phylum Bdellovibrionota; class Bdellovibrionia; order Bdellovibrionales; family Pseudobdellovibrionaceae; genus Bdellovibrio; species Bdellovibrio svalbardensis. The sequence continues at coordinate 1,100,756 of NZ_JANRMI010000001.1, read as the reverse complement.
AAAATAAATTTTACAAACCCGGCGCCAAAGTTGCAGACTACCTCAAAGACTCCAAGGTCAATTTTGCCATGCTTTCGGGAGGCAGCTTCTTTTCAAGTTCCGTGGAAATAGCCGCCCTTCAAAAGGCCCATCGAGCCACCTTTGTCGCCTTCCCAGATGGTGTTATGGATCTCCTTTCGAAAGGCAAAGTACAAGCCGCATTCACCTCACCAATCTTCCTACGTCGATATGCAATTCAATATAAAATCAAAGAAAAGACGATGGTAGTTGCTGATGACAGTAAACGCCTGGAACTCGCTATCTTCTTTTCCAAGAAAAGAATGAAGCCCCTTGAACTCAAAATGTTTGAGAAGGTTATCCAAGATATGAAAACAGATGGGACTCTCAAGAAAATCATACTGAAATACGTTCCGGAAGAAGACTTCAATAGTTACTATCACTTCTAGCAATAAAAAAGGGAACCGTCTCCAGTTCCCTTTTCATCAGCATTTGCAAAACTTAATTACTTAGTCATGCCTTCAGTTTTTTCTGATTTTTCTGATTTCTCTTTTTTGCCGTGTTTTTTGTGTTTTTTATCTTTTTTAACTGATGTTTCAGCTTTCGGAGCGCTCATTTCAGCACCACCAGCAGGTGTCGTTGCAGGAGCTTCTCCTTGAGCGTGAGCCATCATTCCAGCGAAAAGAAGAGACATAAGAACTGTTGCGAATTTCATAAAAACCTCCGTTGGTTTTTTTATTTGGTTATAGATAACTTTAATTATCATCAAATCCACTGAAGACAGATTAGCAAAGAGTCCTTAATCACCGATTAAAACGGTATTAATTCTTTTTTACCCCAAGATTAAGATTCCCTTAATCATCGGGACCAAAGTCAAAAGACGAGCAAATATGCGTCAATACCGGGTTCATAAATATCAACTAGTTTCAGATACATACAAGTGGACGGACGCATCAAGACCATTGCCCGAAACACAATTTGCAGCAAACACTACCCTGTCTCATTTTGCCACTACCCTATCTCATTTTGAAGGAGTAGATTTTTACAAATGCAAACTTGTTTCTGCATCCAACCTTAACTGAGGTGATATCAAATGAAGAAAGTTAGTTCTCTCCTTCTTCCAATTACAGCATCATTTATTCTTGCTGCATGCGCATCGAATCCCAATAAAGCTGAAAAGCTGAATACTGAGATTCAAAAAACAGATGATATGGGTGGCGGGACCGTTATTGGTTTGAACGAAAAAGACGAAATGGTCATGCAAAAGAAAATACGCCTTGCTGACTATGTTCGCCAACTTCAATTCGAAGTCTATGGCCTTGAAGATACCATTTATGGCGGGGATGAATCCGGCAATCGAGGTCTTTGGGGTGTTCTGGAAGAATGCCAGACAAAAGAGAACTCTGCAGAGATGGGCGGCGAAGGCACCTACGTGAAGATGCCGGAAAAAGCGCGCCTTACCGATCGCGAAGATCAATTCCAGAAAATCGGTCTGGATGAAAAGAAAAATCTTGTCGCAGTTTCGACTGACTATTTGAGAGACCGTATTCGCCGCTTTGAAAACTATAAGGCCACCTATAAAAAGCGTAAAGACTGGTACGAGACTCAAGTTAAGATCTGCAACGCCAATTTAGAGCGTAAAACCTATAATGCAAAACAGGCGAAACTTGATCTTAGCAAGTACCCGCCAATTACCAATACAACATCCGAACTCGATCGGTATGTATGCCGTTACGTCAGACAAGGGGCAAAGATGAATGATCTGGTAAAGACCGCTTTGTCCAAGCAATGGATCATGAAAGAAGACTTTGACCAGGATATGCCGGTGAATTCATTAAAGGTCGTCGATTCCAATCAAGCAGAACGCCCCAATGTTTTGCGTCTTGGTGGCTGGGCTTTGGCTTTTGACAAAGGAGCGAAATTATCCGAGATCGAAGACAACACCACAAATCCTTCTTTGAAGTCTTGGATGAATGACTCCGCCGATATCGTGCCTGGCGGAAAAAACTGTCTGCGCAGAGGCAGCAATCTTTGGAACAACTAACTTAAGACGGAGTGACCTATGAAAAAGACTCTTTTATTTACAGCAACAGCTCTCTTCATCGCGGGCTATTCTACTGGATGTTCAAGTGCCAAAAAGCGTGAGACTCAAGTTTTGAAGGATGAAAGCATTTCCACTAATCTTTCAAAAGAAGAATCTCTTGGTGGCGATTCCTCCATTGGTGTCGATCAAGAAGGCAACGTCATGCACATGGACAAAACTCAATTGACAGAATATTTGCAAAATCTGAAGTATGAAACTTTTAAAGAGTATGAAGCTCTTTATGGAATTCGCGAATACTCCAGCAAAGGTCTTGCGGGCAAAGTGAACGCTTGTAATAACAAAGCCAATTCAAAAAAATACGGCGGTGATGGCACACCCGTAAAGCCCGTTCAAGGTCCTGAGGCAATGAATCCTGAAATGATGACTGAATGGAAGAACTTCAATAAGAAAAAGAAAAGCAGCGACACAAATGCCACTGTGGATGTTGGTTACAACGAAAAAGGTCAAGTGACAGCAGTGACCAAAGAGAACTTACTCGAAACCATTGAGCGTTATCAGGACTATCGCAAAAGCTTGGCAGAAAAGCGCGTAGAGCTTGAACAATCTCTTGCTGCTTGCGAAGCTAAGATCGAGGCCGCTGCACAGTAATCACACTGTATTATGCCGGGGGGATGATGTCCGACTTCAAAGGAAGCATCAGCATTCCAAAGGATGGCACCCCCTGGGCGAAGTTTTTCAGATTTTTAGGGCCGGGACTTCTTGTCTCGGTCGGCTATATGGATCCCGGTAATTGGGCCACCGACATCGAAGCCGGTTCTCGCTTTGGATATCTTCTTCTTTCTATTGTTTTATTTTCCAGCCTGGGTGCCATCGCACTTCAGTATCTCAGTTTGAAATTAGGAATTGCTTCGGGGATGGACCTTGCCTTGGCTTCACGCATGCAATTCGGCAAAAAAACAAATCTCTTTCAATGGTTTCTGGCAGAGATCGCCATTATCGCCACCGATATCGCCGAAGTCCTTGGCAGCGCCTTGGCATTCAAACTTCTCTTCGGTTGTTCCCTGCTCACAGGAGTTGCGATCACCTGTTTAGATACCTTTATTGTGCTGGCCTTTGCAGGAAAAGGCTTTCGAAAAATCGAAGCTATTATTCTTGGCTTAGTGGCTACGATCGGGATTTGCTATTTAGTGGAGCTTCTGCTTTTAGATCTCCATATGCCATCAGTCTTAGCAGGCTACATTCCATCGCTAAGCCTCGCTCACGATCCTCATAGTTGGTATCTGGCGATTGGCATCGTCGGTGCCACCATAATGCCCCACAATCTTTATCTACACTCTGCAATCGTACAGACTCGAAAGATCGGCGTAAGCGAAGTGGAAAAACGTCAGGCGATTCGCTTCTCAACCATCGACACCGTCGTCTCTTTAAGCCTGGCCTTCTTGGTAAACTCCGCCATTTTAATTCTAGCTGCTTCCGCATTTCATGGAACGGGAAGGAACGAAGTTGCTGACATTCAAGATGCTCATCGCTTGCTGGAGCCCATCATGGGCAGCTGGCTCGCCCCCTTGCTTTTTGCTATCGCTCTTTTAGCTTCAGGGCAAAGTTCCACTTTCACGGGCACCATCGCGGGACAGGTCATCTTGGAAGGTTATTTGAACCTGCAGCTTCCCAGCTGGAAAATTCGTTTGATAACCAGAAGTCTGGCTTTGATTCCAGCTTTTATTGGTGTGGCGTGGCTTGGGGATGATTCCACCGGAAAATTATTAGTCATCACTCAGGTCATTTTAGGTCTGCAACTGCCCTTTGCCGTATATCCCCTGGTGAAGTTCACCAGCGATAAGAAACTGATGGGCAGCTTTGCGAATCGTCGACCTTTGAAGCTTCTCACCTGGGGGCTGTTCGCAGTCATCAGCACCGCGAACATTTGGCTGATCGTGCAGATATTCAATTAATGAATCCAACCTATCAGGATGGCTCCCAAAGTCGCGCTGGCGACAACTATCCATAAAGAAATGCCTTGGATCAAAGGCTTTAAGCCAACACTGCGAATTGTTTCTTTGGTCAAATTGGTGCCGATTAAAAACAACGTCAACACCAAAACCTTTTTAGCAACTTCATTCACCATATGACCGGCTGGGCGAATTTCAGGAATCCACGTAACCAGAGCGGCCGCTATCAAGAAACCTAAAATAAACCACGGACGTTTTGGTTTTTCAGCTCCTTGGCTCTTCTGACCTCGAGCGAACAAGTAGCTAAATAAAAATGTAACGGGAACAATCCATAATGCGCGAGCCAGCTTTACTGTGGTCCCCACTTCCAAAGCATGAGGGCCATACTGCAAGGTCGATCCCACCACAGAGCTGGTGTCATGAATGGCCAAGGCACTCCACAAACCAAATTGAGTCTCACTCAAATTCAAAATATGACCAATCGGTGGAAAAATAAATAAGGCCAGTGCATTCAGCAAAAATACTGTTCCCAGAGCAATTGAGATTTCATGATGTTTAGCGCGAATTGTTGGTGCCACAGCCGCAATGGCACTGCCCCCGCAAATGGCTGTACCAACAGAAATCAAAATAGAGGTGTCGCGCTCTGTTCGTAAAAGTTTACCAATAAGGTATCCCAAAACTAAGGTGGTCGAAATTCCCACGACAGTGTATCCCACCCCAGCCAAACCAACTTTACCAACCACTCCCAAGTCCATCCCTGCACCAAGTCCCATGACTGAAAGACTTAGCAAAGTTGAGGTTAGTTTTCGGGTGCGCGCGATATAGGGATTCCCCAAGGCAACGGCAATGACAATTCCCAAAATCAATGCAACCGCTGAGGAAATATAGGGCGTCAAACACATAATCCCCGCAACAGGAATCACGGAGGCCTTAATATGATGAGAAAGTGGTTTTTCAAGAGTTTGCATGAACAGATCCCTCCGTCCCAAGAATACTATCTGTTGATTCACACAAAAGATAGTATTCAGAGTAAGGGATCAGGACTGAGGCTCCCAAGATCTCACATAGTCCTCCAAGGTCTGAAGCCCCTGGGCCGCTCTGAGTTTTTCTTGTTCATAGATTTTTTTATCTTCTTCACTGTTGCTGCCAACTTCGCGTTCAACAACACGTAAATCAGTCTGAGCTTTTTCGAGAATACTGCGCCAAAGCTTTGCCGCAACATCTCCTTTCAACTGCTCTTGAGGCTGCTCCTCTACAGGAAGTTGTTGCCCATGTTCATCGATAAATCCTCGCGTCTTAAACGACACTTTATCTGCAAATCGAAGTCTGGCAATGAACTCAATCTGCCGAGCATACTTTATTGCCTCTTCCACTTTTCCAATATTATCCAAAGGCGATGCCAAAAGACTTTCCTGAAGAAGAACATCACGAATAAACATTGCTCTTAACATCAAAAATGCCAAAGCGGTGTCTTCAAAACGACGACTCCCCTGTTCGGGTGCGCCAACAATGTGCATTCGAATGATTTCCTCTACAATTGGCTGAGGAGTAAATCCCGCAATAACTTGCAAGGCCACCAATCTGGCCATCTTCTCGTTGTTGATATTTGCCACTTGCCTGCGCGTATAGGGAATCTCTGAACCCGTGGCCTCATCAATGTCTTTGGTCGGCAAAGACACCTCAACTTCTTTGATCCAAATATATGTCAAATCCACCAGCTCTTGGGCTGTCGCCGCCTCCGCAAATTTCTTTCCATAAGGCATCAACTTAAAAGGAACCGGAGCCAGGGAATCGTGATTTTCCTCTTTCAAAATATTTTCCAGAGGAATCAACAAACTTTGATCATGAACTCCGGAAGTAGTTCTCTTCATCTCCTCCAGCATATTGCTCATGCGGCTATTGGTCTGATCCATTTTCTCGGGGATTTCTTTGGTCGCACTCATGGCATCGACGGCATCGCAGGCCGTCAACGACAGACAGAATGAAATCACCAGAACTGAGACTGCAAAAGTTTTAAAAGAAAAAATCATCTGCAAATCCTAGTTATTTGAAAGAAGATCTGACTTGCACGATGCCACACCATCATCGCTGGGAGTTCCCAACCAAATCGCCAGAATTTTCTGCGTCAATCCCTTGTCACTTTGAACTTGGGTTTGCATGCCCGTTGAATCTTCGTACACCAGGGTCTCAGTCCCATCGCTGTGTTTTTGAATGAGGATTGTTAAACTATTTCCAGAAGTGGCATCGCCACCGTTCTTTACCGCGCTAAGAAAAGTTTTGACTGCATCATGACTTAAATCAATTTTATTGGCCATCAAGGCATCACGGAAGGAGTTTTGCACTGTCGGAGCATCCACTGTCCGCAGGAAAGTCAATTGAATGGCAACTGTGCTGCTGTCATCAAGTGATTTCAATGCCTCTTTGTCTTTCTTAATAAAGCGATCGGGACTTTCAACCATCAGCTGCGCAACATAGACTTTCAACTTCGCCAGAAGAATTTTCTTCCAACGAACGCCAGCACCCACAGTTCCCAAATGGACAGACTGATCGCCCACAATCGCATCAGCCGATTGGGAAATATTGATTCCCTCGACAGTGCGAGGACCTTTTTCAAGTTTTAAAAGAGAAGCCTGAGCGAGTGAGCAAGTCAGGACAAGAGCAGAGGATACCAAGAAGTTGGACACTGATTTCATAAACGTCTCCAGTAAATCAAGGAGACGTTCATTACGAATTTCTCCTGTTGTTAAAAACAAAAGAAATTCGTATGTCAGCAAACTATGGGAGTCAAAATCACTATCTTTTTATCTAAGCAATGGAGCTTGCTCAGATTTAATTACTACTTCAAAACCTTGATGGTATCCGCGATCCACTGCTTATATTCCAAAGCATTTGTGTATACGCCCGTGTCATCGCAGAGCACGCTGCCTCGGCTCGTGATTCCGAAAAGATAGAACTTACCATCTTTTTCGATGTATGCAGGACCGCCAGAGTCACCGCTGCATGTTCCCGCTTTGCTCTCATCCAAGCGCAATTCAGTTTGTTGAAGAGATGAAATCGGAGCTTCAGTTTGACGAAGAATGCCGTCACCACTCATGTCCACAGTCATGCAGTTACGTTTATTGTCGTCGCAGATTACTTCGCCGAACTCAATCGCCTCATCGAGGTTGCCACGGTATTTTTTCGGATCTAAGTCTTTTGTCTCAACAAGATCCACACCGTAACCAGCAACAGTCACCATCGCCCCTTTTTTAAGAGCGCTTTGGTCTGGAAGGAAGGTCGCAGGTTTGTAACCTTCAGGAGCTTGTCCTTTGAATTTCACAAGCGCGATGTCTCCTCTGTCGACTTGAACTTGCGAATTCTCTTTCCATGTTGAATAGGTTTTGAAATCGGTTGCTGTCAAAACATAAGTTTGAAGAATGTCTTGTTCGCGAGCGTTCAAAACTGAATCAACGTTATTAGCGAAAACCACTTTCAAATCTGAAGCCCGGTTTGGCATGCAATGAGCTGCTGTCAAAACGATATTTGGTGCGATCAAAGAACCGGTACAAATGAAGTTCTCTTTTGTATCAAACAACGCCACGATACTGGCTGTGATGGGAGCGCCTTCCTTAACTTCATGGCCATTAATAATTGAAGAATTTTGGCCCTTTTCGATCAAACCCGAAGATTTGGGTGTGCAGGATACCAAAGTAACTAAACTTGCTGCTAACAATAAACGGAACACGGCGCCTCCTAAACGAGGGGCTCTTATATGGATACAATTACAGGTCGGCAAGAGTTTTCTCGAAAAAAAGGCGGGCTTGATGACATATTGTTGTCCCCCTCTCTGCCGACACCTACACTAGGACCATGAAAAACTTTTATCAAGAAGGCCCCAGCCTTACGAATACCTTCGAATCTGACGAAATCCTGAAGAAGTTTTTAACAAAGGTTCTTCCCCCGGATTGCCAAAGGGAAGCCCTGCCTCATCTCGCTCATCTTGGTCAAAGAGCGGTTACGGATATGCTCGATTGGGCCCAAGAGGCTGAGGCTCAGCCCCCTGTTCACGTTCCATTTGATCCCTGGGGCCGCCGCATCGACGATATTAAGGTCTCCAATGGCTGGAAGCAGCTTGAGAAAGTCGCAGCGGAGGAAGGGATTGTCGCCACCGCCTATGAACGCCGATTCGGAGCTTTTTCTCGCGTTTATCAAATGGCTTTACTCTATATATATTCCCCCAGCTCCGCCATTTTCTCCTGTCCCTTGGCGATGACTGACGGGGCCGCACGAGCCTTGGAGCTTTATGGAACTCCGGAGCTGAAAACCCGCGGAATGTCCCACCTGCTTTCCAAAGACTCCACAAGCTTTTGGACTGCGGGACAATGGATGACGGAGCGAACTGGCGGCTCCGATGTCAGTGGAACTTCAACGGATGCACATCCCTATCAAGGACAAAGTTCCTTTGGAGCAACCCATACTTTGCATGGAACAAAATGGTTCACATCCGCCACGACATCGCAAATGGCGCTGACTCTGGCTCGCCCCGCTGGGGCTCCAGCCGGATCGCGTGGCTTAAGCCTTTTCTATCTTGAGCTTCGCAACAACCAGGGACAACTGAACAACATCCAGATCCATCGCCTCAAAGACAAACTTGGAACTAAAGCTTTGCCAACCGCCGAGTTGAGCCTTCAGGGCACACCCGCCCGCATGATGGGTGGCGAAGGTGAAGGTGTGAAGCGCATTGCGAGCGTCTTGAATATCACACGCATTTATAATTCCATGTGCGCCGTGGGTCACATGCGCAGAGCTTTGGACCTTGCACAAAGCTACTCCAAAAAAAGAACAGCCTTTGGGAAATTGCTGATCGACCACCCTCTACACCGCGAAACATTACGTTGGCTCGAAGAGGATTTCCGACATTCTTTCGCCTTTAGTTTTTTGGTGGCACATTTGCTGGGAAAAGAAGAAGTTGGTGAAATCTCTGCAGCGGAAAGGACTTTGCTTCGCACCCTCACTCCAGTTTTAAAACTTTACACTGCAAAAAAAGCGATGATCGTTTCCAGTGAAGTTGTCGAGATATTTGGTGGTGCTGGCTATGTTGAAGATACGGGTCTGCCACGCTTAGTGCGTGACGGCCAAGTATTTTCAATCTGGGAAGGAACTACGAATGTCCTTGCACTTGATATGCTCAGGGCGTTTGAAAAAGAACAGTCTCTTCCAGTCGTGATGGAATATCTAAAAAATTCTCCGGCCGCCAAAGCGAATCAGCCAAAGTTCATGGCAAAATGGACTGTATTCCAAGAACTCGTCAACAAACTCAACGGTAACAGTCCAGAGACTTGGGAATCAAATGCTCGCCAATTGGCCTTGTCTTTGGGAGACGTTATGGGAGAAGCCGCCGTCTATAACTTTGAGTTGTAAGTGCTCAAGACCAAAACAAAACAGCCGCGGATCTTTCGATCAGCGGCTGTGCCGTCTCTGAAAATATTCAGAGCTTTTATTTCACTCCGTTATTAGAATAACGGCGCGAAATTTGGATTCATAACATCACCAGGATTGTTTCCAATCACGATACCGCGAACACGTGAGTGTCGAAGTTCCGGTTTGAAAGGAAGTCCTTTTTTGCTTGGCTGAGTCACCACAATCCAACGACCTGACGCATCCGTCACCCATTGTTTGTAGTACATAGACAATTTCGTACCCTCAATGAGGTATTCAATCGTCGCACCAGGGCCCGCAAGATTCATCGCAGTTTTGAACATGAATGCATTTTCATTCATTGCCTCACCGAACTGACCATAAGCGGCAGAGAACGCGCGAGGATCTGTATTGACTGTTGCAGCCATACGTCTCAAAGCCGCGTACATTTTGCTCGCGCCTGTTGCAGTCGTCGCTTTCAAAGTGTAAGCGCAGTTTGCATCCGGTTGCTGAGCAACTTGCTTAGTCTGACCTTTCGCCACTGGGCACATTGCCAAAGGATCTACAGACTTCATCAAGTATGCATCTGCAAGTGAAGAAACTCTAGAAACGAAGTCAGCCTGGCTCATAGAGCGTACCGCATTCATCATTCTAATAGTATTCGCTTCGTTAAACATAACGTTGAACTCTAGACCTGTGTAACCAAGATCACCATCATATGGGATTTTGACCATCAAAGCCTGAAGACCTGTTTTTTCAATAAGCTCTCTGATACCGGCTTGAAGACGGCTTGAGTTACTCTTCTCGTGGCGGAATGCATATCCGTAGTTACCGAACATACTTTCTGTGCGAGCTTTTGTATCCCAATTTTCAATAGAGTACTTCGCACCATAGAACATAAAGTCTTCTTCTTTATGTTTGAACCAGAAGTTTGTATCTTCTGAAGTCGTGAAAATACCGTAGTGAACACGGGCTGTATTGCGATCGATATGCAGATCAGATGAAGTGAACGATTGCACTCGACCTGTACTGTATGTTTTATCCCAAATAATTGGAATAGCGAACGCTTTGCTTACTGTTGTACCAGTAGAAACTGTTCTGAACGTTTCTACTTTTAGAACAGGAGCATTTTCAACCAGGTTTCTTGGTTTCTCTTTCGACAAGATATCTGATGCGATCACGTTACCGCGAATCATATCCTCATATGCTTTGCGACCTGTCTCTGTGCTCAAATCAAACAGATAAGAGAATCCGTCATCGGCAGATTTAAAGTAAGTTTTCGAAATTGTCAGAATTGAAGCGCTCAAGAATGCTGAGAAGCTATCAAGTCGACCATTCGTAATCTTCACATAAGCCTTATGACTTCCAACTTTTTCTACATAAGTTTCCCAAATACCAGAAGCCAATCTGCTAGCGCCAACGCCAACAGGTCCTACCCCTGCGCTACCCATGAAGATAACTCCCCCACGAGAAACGTAAGAAATACTATCTCCTGGATCCCAGGTATTTAGATCAGATGCAGATTCTGGAATTTGCCATCTTCCTCCCATATCGTAAGCTTTGGCCAAAGTACCTACATAACGAGTTGAAGTTGTGTCTTTACCAACAACTGGCAATACTCCGACATATGCCCAGAATTGATTTGCAATTCCTGATGCATTTTCGAACCAGAATTTCAGTTGTACACCTAAACCTACCTCAACAGATCCCCAAACAGTTTTTTGGAAACCATCACGATAATCTCCAACTACCAATGTATCCATAGAGCTTGCGGCCTTTGGAGCATAAGCATAGAAATCTGCTGATTTCGGTTGAGGCAATGTCACTTGAGGAGTCAAGTTGACAATGTAAGAGCCGAAGTCGAACGCGAGATGGAACAGAGGTTCCAACTTGTGCTTAAGCTTCTTCTTCTCTTCGTTTCCACCAGTTGTACTTGTTGAAGACGTCTCTCCACTAGTCGTACTGGTCGTAGTTGTCTCGCCACTAGTTGTACTTGTTGAAGAAGTCTCACCACTGGTTGTGCTTGTGGAGACAGTCTCACCACTAGTTGTACTTGTGGAGACAGTTTCACCTCTGGTTGTACTCTCACCGCTAGTTGTGCTTGTGGAGACAGTCTCACCCCTGGTTGTACTCTCACCGCTAGTTGTGGATGTGGATGGATGACCTGTAGTCGGTTCGCAATCGGTATTTCCGTTGTTTCCGTTGTTTCCGTTGTTACCGTTATTACCGTTGTTGCCGTTATTACCGTTGTTGCCGTTGTTACCGTTGTTGCCGTTATTACCGTTATTACCGTTATTGCCGTTGTTACCGTTATTGCCGTTATTGCCGTTATTACCGTTATTACCGTTATTGCCGTTATTACCGTTATTACCGTTATTACCGTTATTGCCGTTATTACCGTTATTGCCGTTATTGCCGTTATTGCCGTTGTTACCGTTATTGCCGTTGTTACCGTTATTGCCGTTATTGCCGTTATTACCGTTGTTACCGTTATTGCCGTTATTACTGTTATTACCGTTATTGCCGTTATTACCGTTATTTACGTTATTACCGTTATTGCCGTTATTACCGTTATTTACGTTATTACCGTTATTACCGTTATTACCGTTATTACCGTTATTACCGTTATTACCGTTATTACCGTTGTTACCAGTACTTCCGCTTCCACCGGTGCTTCCGTTGTTACCGTTGTTACCGTTGTTACCGTTATTACCGTTATTTACGTTATTACCGTTATTACCGTTGTTACCAGTACTTCCACTTCCACCGGTACTTCCGTTATTGCCGTTGTTTCCGTTGTTTCCGTTGTTACCGTTGTTACCGTTATTGCCGTTGTTACCGTTATTACCGGTAGTACTACTAGGGCTTGAGGTATTTGTACAAACTAGCTTCCCTTTGATGGTCTGACAACTTTGTCCACTGACACTTTTTGATGTCGAGCGCACTGGAAATCCAGTTTTGTACTCGGTAGAATCACTTAGATTTTTCTTTGACTTACCTTCTGCAGATTTATTCGCTACCTGTGAAGAAGATGGTGCAAGAGAATATCCCTTTACGGTACTTTCCTTTGCCCACGCCGGATTCACAAATAGAGCCATACCTGCAACAAGAATAATATTCCTGTGCTTTCGAATCATATTTCCTCCAAATTATGGGTTGTGTTTTGTTCGTGGAGAAAAAACTATTCGATGGGTTTTTATTTTGTTAGCCAAATCTTTGTCTGTTTCAGTCTTTTAATTTCTGACAAATTTAATATATTGAATGCTTGAAATCATTTTCATCGAGGACACAATTTCAAAAATAAAAAACGCCAGTCGTTTTTCGACTGGCGTTGATTGATTTTTCTCTTCATCTGCGTCCGATTTACAAAACACTAATTGAGGGAGAAGTGACTACACCAGATCTATTTCTTGATCTCATTTTTTGACGCAACCACAACTCAACTTTATTAATATCCGCGGGATCAACCATGCAAAGCATAGTCACAATCATAACCCATTCGAACAATGGAATACTCATAGTCAGCTCGATTCCTAAATGCAAACCGACTCCTGCAAGCAATACCCAATACTTCAATTCGCGAATCCAAATCAAAGTTCCCAAAGCAAACTCCACGAGCAGAGTACCCCAAGTAAGCATTTTTATTGCAAACATGCTATTGAGAATCGAAAGCTGTATTCGGAAAAACTCATCCAATCGAGTGGCAATGTAAATTGCCGTTCCATCAGCCCAGTAAGTTCCCTTCATTTTAAATAATACTGTCGCAATATATATGAAAGAGAACTGTAACTGCATAAGTCGCAAAGCCCAAGGCCTACGCAGAACTGGCTCTTCAGACGCGCTACCAAGCTTCACCTTAATCCATCGATCTAAAGAATAGGCTTCACCAGCTGGCGAGAACAACATAAAGAAGAGAAAATTTCTCAGAACTAAATCCGCGCTATTCAAAATAAAAATATTTCTCTCATGGAAAGCCACCAACGTCAGGAAGGTCAATACAATCGACGTTCGCGTGAATAGCCCCAAGAACACGCCAATGGCACCCAGTAAGTTTATTACTCCAAACAACCAAGTTGTTCGAGGATCATTAGGAAAATAGAAATAAAGATTGAACACATTCGGTGAGATATAATGCTTCATCGTCTCCCAAGAGACCAAGCCGGAGTCACTATAGAATACGCCAAGGTGACTCCATATCATATACCAATTGAGTAAAAGAATAACACCGATCCCAATCCTCATTAAAGCGACGTTTTGAACCTGAATCGGTTTAAAAAAGAAATCTTGAACTGATTTAGTTATTGTTGCGAGCTTCATACTTCACCTTTGAGTCTGGTTTAAAGTGGAAAACAAGTTCCTCGGAAAATTCCCGCGATAGTTGTCCGTGCGGTACAAAAACCTTTGTTGGTGGTTGAATACGATTTGTATGGCGATAGAAATCCATCCGCTCCAATGATCGATGCTTACCCTCATCCTCCAGGCGAGATACTTCTCGAGCGACATACTTCCCAAGATCAATCCAAACGTCTTCTTTCTCCATGGGAATCAAGTTGTCTTGGGCAAACTTTCTAAAGCGCTCACCACTTACGAGCCTCTCTGCAGTGCCGAGTTGACTGGATCTGGGGAAATTCCACTTCTCCTTGGAGCCATCTGCGAATGTCAATTCAACATCAATATAAGAATTCAAACTTGAAGGATTAGGAGCAAACATACTCCATGCTTGATAAAGCGCGAAAAGCTCCTGATAGGGACGAACCCAGTTGAATATTCTGTTTCCCACAGCGCTTCGATCAGGAAGCGAGCCAAAAACAATCACAATCACATTAGCGACTATGAATGCTGAAATCAGAATATTCTTCAGCCACTTGAACAAAATCGAAAACACGATACACCCCCTATTTGCTTTCTAACAATGAGGGCACTCTATTGGCTGACTATAAGGGGATCAATCCAGACTTCTGTAATTTCAGTTAAGAATGTTACACCTACATTTCCAAAACTTAAGACAGTTGAAATAAAAAAGGGCCGCTCCAAGAGCAGCCCTAAATATTGAATCAACCCTAGGACTATTTTTTCTTTTTCTCTTTAGCTTCTTTCACTTCAATGTTCTTAGCAGTCATTGTGTACTCAATAGTCACTTTCTGCCCAACCTTAACATCGCTTTTCGTCGCTTCGCCTCGGTCCATTTCCCATTTGTCTTTACCTTTTTCGACGATAATTTTGCTATCAGTCACCTCAAGAACAGGGCCGGTCACCTGATATGTCTTTGCCGCAAAACCAAAAGAACTCCACAAAAGAGATGCAAGAACGATCATTATTTTCATAGAAAACTCCTTAACTTGTTTCACTCCGAACTTTTCGGACTCATTTATAGAAACAAACCTTATCCCCATTGTCAGTTATTTATTCTTTGCCAAACCGCACGGATCTTCACTGTCTAAGAACTTAACAGGTGCCGCCCACGGTCTCCACTTCATGACTTATGGAACATTCAGCTCAAATTTAAGGCCTTTCCGACTGGTCTTTCTATGGCACGGCCTTTGTAATTCCCCCGCTCGGATACTGCACTCACACGTTCCAGAGGGTACCATGAAGAACAAGTTCAAAATGTTAAGCATTCTCACCGTGATTTTTTTCAACACTCACGCCTTCGCCGAAGGCTTGGCTGACAAAAAGATAAATGGCGAACGTCTTTATGATCTCTTTAAAAAACAAGGGGTGCCAGAGCAGGCTCTGCAAAGATCCCTTGAGTTTATGGACACCAATGGCGGAAAAACAATCAAAGTAAAAACCAAAGTTCGTCCCAAAGAAGGTGACGCTTACCTCACCGACAGAAGTATCGATATTAAATCGGATTATATCGCTATCATTGATTTCTCAGAGCCTTCAGATTCAAGACGCCTACTTATTCTTGATCTGCAAAAAGGTACAGTTTCCAAGCACTTTGTAGCTCACGGAAAAGGATCTGGCGTTCGTATCGCTACGAAATTCTCCAACCTCGACGGTTCTAAAATGTCATCCTTGGGATTCTACCTAGGTGGATCAACCTACTTCGGCGGCCATGGTGAGTCTTTGAACCTCTATGGTCTCGAAAAATCAAACGACCAAGCTGCAGCTCGTGACATAGTTGTACACGCAGCAAACTACGTCTCTCCAGAGTTTGTTGCAAGCAGTGGTCGCTTAGGACGCAGCTGGGGTTGCCCGGCAGTTGCCCCTGGAATTATCAAAAAAATGATTACACTCTTTAAAGACGGAGGCGTGATCTATGCCTATCAAAAAGACCTCATGAGCAAAATTCAAGATACTCCGACACTCCAGGAAATCCACGATCAACCAGACGAGGCTGACGTAGATCTTCCAAATGAAGAAGAGGATTTCCAAAAGAAATAGTCTTCTTCTGCAGCCTCTCTAAAGCAAAAAACCTTCGTCCTAAAGGCGAAGGTTTTTTTGTTTAAGAGCGCTTGTAATCATCCTGATAGCGGACGATATCATCTTCCCCGAAGTAGGTTCCTAACTGAACCTCCACAAACTCCAGCATATGCTCAGTGTTGTTGCGAATGCGATGCTTCGCTCCCAATGGGATATGAATATGACTCCCCGCTTGGACCGGAATCACCTGATCATTCAGAACAACTTCACCAGATCCCACTGTGATCGTCCAATGTTCTTCACGCTTGGCGTGAGACTGGTAAGAGATCTGCGCATGAGGATTTACACGGATCACTTTGGATTTAAAATTCTCGGTATCCTTCAAGATTTCAAAATAACCCCAAGGACGATATTCGTAGACATGCTCTTTCACGAGCTTGGATTGTTGCTTCGTCAATGCTTCGACAACATGACGAACATCCTGTGAATGACCCTTCTTCACAAGCATCAGGGCATCTTTGGTATCTACAACGATAACGTCGTCAATCCCCACAAATGAGTAATGTTTGTCGTCGTCACCAAAGACAAAGTTATCTTTACCAGAGACATTCAAAACCTCATGACCCTTTTGCAAAGAGGCCACCGCATCCCAAGAGCCCACATCACTCCAGCCAAATTCCGCAGGAATGCATGTCAACTCCCCACCGCTCAAATGCTCCATGATGGCGTAGTCGATGGAAATGCTTTTTACTTTTGTATAAATCTCTTCAAGATTTGAAGAGTCGGCCTTCAATGTCGAAACCAAAGCCCACATTTCAGGTTGGTGTTTTTCAAAAAGACTGGCCATGTGGGAAACCTTGAAAACAAAAATTCCAGCGTTCCAACTAAAGCTTCCGTGCGCCAAAAACTCCTGTGCTTTTTCCAGGGAAGGTTTTTCATGAAACTTCACGACAGAGAATGCCTTCAACGAACCTTTATCTTTAAAACTCGTTGGCTCGGTTTGAATATATCCATAACCAGTTTCTGGATAAGAAGGCTTAATGCCCAACGTGACAACTTTGTTATCTTTTGCAACCGAAGCTGCGAACTCAACAACGTTCAGGAAGACATCTTCTTTTGTAATCAAATGATCGGAAGGAAAAATACCAACAACCTCATCCGCTTTGCCTTGTAGCTTTAGAAGCTGACAAAGAACTGCGATTGCCGGAGCCGTGTTTTTCCCGAAGGGTTCATAAACTACCTGCACCCCAGAGGCTTTATTATCTTTGAGATTCAGCTCCGTCAGAGTCTGCAAGGCTTTCGAAGTGACGATCCAAGGCGATCCCAAGCGCAGGCTTCTTTGCAAAGTAAAGGTCTGCAAAGACTTATCAAAAATGGTGCAAAACTGCTTCGGCATTTGCTGACGCGATACAGGCCACAACCGAGTTCCGCTGCCACCAGATAAAATCACTGGAATCACTTAAAACCTCCGAACTAATCTCGAATAAAGTCTTAATTGATATCATCATCGGCTTCAAGTGCGTATTTTTCATCACAATTTGGCCCATTTAGTCATAGGAACTAAGGCTTGAGAATCATTTCTAAGTAGAGTTAGACCCGGATTTTGGGTATGACTGAGCCATGATCAAGCACACAAAAAAATTCCTGCTTCAGGCTCTAAAAATCGTCTTCTCAGCGGGGATTATCTATTGGCTCGTTTCTTCGGGCAAACTGAACTTCTCTGCCCTGCGTGCCCTGCTTGCTCCTGGCCCCGCGGCAATGGCCCTCAGCCTCGTTGCCCTCAATCTGTTCTTAGCCAGCGAACGTTGGCGAGTTCTGATAAAATCTCAGGGTTTAAAGGCCAAATCTTGGCCAGTATTCAAACTCAGTCTCATCGGTATTTTCTTTAACTTCGCGATGCCAGGAGGCGTGGGTGGCGACGTTATCAAGGGATACTATTTCGCTCGTCAAAATCCAGGCAGCAAAGTGGTCGCCGTCACAAGCATTCTGATGGACCGCGTGATGGGGCTTTTCGCCATGATCCTTATGGCTCTTTTGGTGATGGTCTACGACATGGACCATATCACCCATGTTCCAAGCCTGATGACGCTGTTCTGGTTTATTCTCGCTTTGTTTTTGGGATTTTCAGTGGCTCTTGCGATGGTTTTCTCACAGCAACTTTATAAGAAAAATATTCTTAAAAAAGCCATCAACCTGCTGCCTTTGTCTGAAAAGTTTTTGAAGCTTTATGAAAGCATGCACCTTTACGGAAGGCAGGGTAAACGCATTTTGTGGGTGATCTTGTTGAGCCTGATCACCCAATCCTGCGCGATTCTGTTTCTTTACCTTGTCGGCATTACAGCCGGCTACAACGATATTTCTTTGAAAACTTACTTCTTGGTCGCCCCTCTGGGCTTCATGGCAACGGCCATCCCCATCTCCCCTGCTGGAGTCGGTGTCGGCCAAGCAGCCTTTTATTTCCTATTCAATATTTACAATGGAAAAACATCAGACTTGGGCCCTACCACAATCACAGCCTTCCAAGTCGGAACCTTCCTGGTCAGTCTGCTCGGCGCTTTCTTTTACTTGCGCTTCAAGGGCCACTCCGAAATTTCAGACCTAGAACAAGTCAGCTAACCCGCAAACGCAAAAGGTGCCAGGCACCTTTTGCTTCACTCATTGCGTCGTTTCGAGTAATAGCCGTTTTAGTTTCCGAGCTTTAAGTCTGACAAATTTTTTAGAACATGAAATTGAAATTGCGGATGATTCTTTTGATATTCACGAAGAGTGGCTTCTTCCTTCGCAAATTTTTCCGAATTGAACAGATGCAGATGCTTCACTCCGGCAGAGTGAGCGGCGATCAGATCTGTCGCGCTGTCACCCACCATAAATGAGTCCGCCATCCTGGTGCGAAGTTTATCATGCACCAGCTGGAACATCCCCGCGCGAGGTTTGCGAAGACTTGCAAACAAGCGACCCTCGATCACCGCTTCATTCTCAATGAATGAAGCCCAGACACATTCATCAATCCAACAACCTTGTGCCGCCAATAGCTGCAACATTTGCTGATGAACGCCCTTATACTCAAGCCAAGAAATACGTCCACGTCCCAAGCCCGATTGATTGGTGACCAAAGCCACCCAAAAGCCATCAGCATGCGCCTGATTGATCAACTCCACCGCCCCAGGCATGAGCTCCACTTTCGCAGGATCGTTGTTATAGGGAACATTCCGCACAACCACGTCATCGCGATCCAAGAATAAGCAGGGAGCTTCCTGCGTGCTTAGGTTTTCATGCAGAGGTTTAGCGGATGCGAGATAAGCCTCAACAGCCTTCAAAGAACTGATCCATTGAGATAAAGACGCTTCTTTCCAGGCAAAATCAATCCCCTGAATAGCTGAACCATCGGCCAATAAAATCCGCTGCCCCTGTAAGACAGAGTTCAATGAGGAAATAAACGTTTTTTGAGATTCAAAAAAGAAAATCAAATCTTGAGACTTGGTTTGAAACTTACGCGAAAGTAAATCCTGAACAGATCGAGTGACGACTGGAAGATCGCAATTAGATGAATTCTTAAAGGGTGCTAACCATTGCGACATGTCCGCAGGCACCTGCTCCTTAATAAAGACCAAGGTTCCACCAAGCTGTACTGTATCGGCAATCAATTGTTCCCAAATTTGCATAAGAAAGTATTACGACAAGTCATGTCTTCTGTCTCGTTTTTCGCTTGCCGCCATGCATTTTTGACCTAAACTCAGAGTAGTTCTAGCTGGCTTACGGAGGATTCATGACATTACTTTTAAAGCAGATATTTAATTTTCTTAAACTACTCAATTCCGATACCGAAACAAGCCCCCTTGCATACGGTCTTTCACTCGGATTGATTTTGGGTTTTGCACCATTCTTCTCAATTCAAACCTTCATTGTTCTTTTCATTATCTTTATTTTCCGGGTTCAATTGGGGGCCGCATTCCTTTCTGCTTTCTTCTTTAAATTTGTCGCTTTTCTTTTCGACTATCCAGCCCACCTACTCGGAAAATCTGTCCTGGAGGCCGAGCCACTTCGCCCTCTCTTTGTCAGCCTTTACAACATGCCGATCGTCCCGATGACTCGCTTTAATAACAGCATTGTGATGGGCTCCATGATTGTTTCTCTGGTCCTGTTCCCCTTTGCATTCTACGCATTCAAAGCCTTGATCCTCGCTTACAGAGCCACTGTGGTCGCACGATTCAAAGGAACCAAAGCTTGGAAAGCATTCACGGCAACAAAATTCTATAACTGGTACACGAAGTACGACGAACTTTACGGTTAGGACGACAACAACATGACAACTGAAATCAACTCTCTACCAAAAAAGAAAAAAGGCATCATTCGTTGGGGTGCCATCATTCCCTTCACTATCATTTCTTTGCTCGTTGGACTTTATTTCCACTTCTTCTTTGACGGTCATCTTCGTCGCGGAATGGAATGGGTGGGCTACAAGGCTCTAGGTGCTGAAGTTAATATCGCGGATCTTAAAACCAGCTTTTTCGATGCCAGCATTCGCATCCAAGGGATCGAACTCACTGACGCAGAAAAGCCAACTCACGACTCTATCAAAATTGGCGACGTTCGTTTTTCTATGCTTTGGGACGCTCTTCTTCGCGTGAAGTTCGTCATCAATGAAGCCGCTGTTGAACAAATCGAATTCGGAGTAAAAAGACAATCACCGGGCAAGGTCGCACCACCACCACCCGTCTCCAATGAGCCTGGTGTTCTTTCTACCGAAGGCGGAAAGCTCAAAGCAGATGCACAAAAAGAACTTGAAGCACGTTATGGCGACAACGTTCTGGGTGATGTCATTGGCATGCTCAGCGGAACAGATCCCAATGCGCAACTACAGAAGCTTCAAGAAACTCTTCCCTCAAAGGCCATGATTGAGAAGTTCCAAAAAGATCTTGAGTCCAAACAGCAAACCTGGGACGCCAGACTTAAAAATCTTCCTCAGGGCAAAGACATTCAAGCCTTGGGAGATCGTTTAAATAAAATCCAATACAAGGATTTCAAATCACCTCAAGAGCTCACCAGCGCCCTTCAGCAGTTGGATGCTGTCTACAAAGACGCCGATGGAAAATACAAACAAATCCAAGCGGTGACGGATGACTTGGGCAAAGATTTAAAAGCTCTGCAGACTCAATATCAGGACATTGAGAAGCAAGTGAAGGTAGACATCAAGTCCCTTGAACAGCACTTCAAAATTCCCCAACTGGATGCCAAAGCCCTGACGATGGCTGTCTTCAGTCGTTACCTTGCACCTTACAAAGCAAAGTTCTTCCGCTACAAAGACCTGGCAGAAAAATACCTTCCACCGAAGTTCTTGAAGAAGGGCCAAGACAAAACCGAGGAAGAAGAAGTTGCGATCCAACCGCATCCACGTGAAAAAGGCATTTCATATGAGTTCGGTCGCCCGAATTCCTATCCAATGTTCTGGTTGAAGCGTACAGCCGTCAGCTCTCAAGCGGGCTCATCGCCGAATGCTGGAAACATCAAAGGTGAAATTCTGGACATCACATCAAATCAACGTCTCATTGGCAGACCTACGGTTGCAACTCTTGCTGGAGACTTCCCTGGCATGCAGATTTTTGGTTTCCTTGCAAAACTCTCTTTAGACAACCGCAAGGATGATGCAATCATTAAATACCTCTTGAAGGTTGATTCTTATGCCCTTGAAGGCAAAGAACTGGTGCAGTCTCCTGATGTTCATATTGCCTTCAATAAAGCCACCGGAGCCCTGGGAATTGAAGGAAGCCTTGTCGGATTTAAAGATTTAAATGTCAGCCTCGACAATAAGTTTACAAAGATCGACTACAGCGTTTCCTCTAAAAATGAAATTGCCGATCAAATCTTGAAAGCTGTTTTCGCCGGCATTCCGGTCGTGACGTTGACAGCTCAGGGACAAGGAGTTCTTCCTAAAGTTGATCTTGCCATCAACTCGAATCTTGGACCCGAACTGCAAAAGGGATTTGAAAAACAGATCCAGGCTAAAATTGATGAAGCTCGCAAAAAGATTCAAGCCTACGTAGAGCAAGAAATTGGAAAACAAAAAGCACAAGTTGAAGCCGAGCTCAACAAACTGAAATCGCAATTTGAAGGCGAAATAAAGAAAGCCCAAGTTCAGTTGGATGACCAAAAGAAGCAAGTCGAAAGCAAAGTAAACTCTGCGAAAAAAGATGCGGAAAACCAAGGGAAGAAGCAACTTGAGGAACAGGGCAAGAAAGCCCTCGACGATTTGAAAAAGCAATTTGGTTGGTAAGCAGCCAATCTCTCGAAAGCCGCGGACTTATCAAAGTTCAGATCGGTTCTCCCGCCTTCAAATGGGTGGACTCATTAATAGAATCGCTTCTAAGCCCCGGCACTCTGCTGGGGCTTTTTTTTCCCACGCAAGCCATCGTTGTCATGACAAAGAGTTCCCGCAAAACACGGAGCACGATTGTTAGCTTGTTCCGATTCACCATACAGAGCACAGAACCTTTTGAAAGCCATAAAATAGACTTCCCACCAGGGCACTCCGCCAATTTCATCAATTCAAACTCGCCCTTTGCTCTGTAAAAAAAATCTAACTTTTTTGGAACTTCGCTTTTACAGATAGGATCTTGCAAACTTCCGTCAAACGTCTTTACAGGACGCTGCTTATTAATTCGACACATTCCATAACTTATTGTTTTTATTAACTTATTTACCTCGCATTTGCGTCTCCCCACTATTTTTTCTTGGCCTCATCGTGATAACCTTTTTAAGAGGTACGAATTATGGAAAAGAAGAGTTTCAAAAATTTACTCCTACTAAGTGCTGCGACAACCCTCTGTGCTGCCTGTGCGAAGGTGAGCTTTTCACCTGTAGATGTGACAACAGAGGCGGCTATCACACCCAGCAAAACCGTGACACTCTCTGAGGTGGTTGCTTATGGAAATAAACAGGTCGACTTCCTGGTCGTCTTTGATGACTCCAACTCCATGCTTCCCGATCTTCAAAAACTCGCCGCCAGCCTTGGTTCTTTTGTGACCTCACTAGAATCCAGCGATATAGACTGGCAGATGTGTATGACGACAACCCGCTCACTCATGGTCGGTGGCTCTCCAACTTGGGGAACGTCTTACAATTGGGTGGGCTACACTCCAAAAGCAGGAACTCCCAATAGTCTTCTAAAAAGAGGAACAGCCAACCTTGATGGGATCTTCGTGAACACCGTGAACTCACTTCAGATTGGCGGAGCTGGCTCCGGCGACGAGCGAGGAATCAAAACTGCATACGAACATTTTAAATCCGGTGCATTGAGCAATGTATCTGGCAATGGCTGCTACCGCGCAGGTGCTGCAGTCTCTGTGATCATCGTCTCCAATGAAGATGAACGATCTGTCGGCGGTGATCAATCAAAGGTCAAAGCCACAGATGCAGCTGGAAGCTATCAGCCCCTGGAGGCCGAAGACCTTCCAATCAATTTAGTCTCTCAAGCCCAAAGCAGTTTTGGTGCTGACGTGCGATTTACCTTCAACTCCATCATCGTAAAACCAGGTGATTCAACGTGCGAAGCCAAGCAAGATGCCAGCGGTACTTCACCTAGCCATCCTGGCGCTATCTACGCTCAAGCTTCCAATATGACGGATGGAGGTGTCGGTAGTATTTGTGACGCCAACTTTGCTAGCAGTCTAAATACTTTCAAGGACAAGATCGTAAACTCCATGTCTCATCTGACTTTGCAGTGTGAACCTGATCCCGCAACCGTAAAGGTCGTGATCAACTCACAAGAGTTCACTCAGTTCACTATCGACAAGAACTTGATGAAATTCAAAACACCTTTGATAGAGGGAACAAAGATCGATCTAAAATTTGACTGTAAATAAGCCTGACGATCGAGGCTGCGCATAAAAAGAAAAAAACACCCATGATTGAGGTCTCGCCTATAGAGGAGACCTTGAGCTAACTACCTTCTACTTCTTAATAAGAGAGCGCATATACTCAATAGAGTCGTTCGTGTACCAATTAATAGAGCCCACAAGCTTCTTCGCAAGCTTGTGGTCCGCGCTTAAGACCATTGATTCAGGAAGACGAGCGATATCGAACATTTTCATCTTAGAGCGATCTTGATCATAAACGATCTTTATATGCTCACCATTGAGCTCAGGGAAAGACTTCAGAAAGACTCTGATATCTTCTTCATTGCTGTCGCCAGAGATCGCTATAAGGACGACATCACCTTTAAACTCCTTAACCAGCTTGATCAAAGAAGGAACTTCCTCAACGCAAGGTCCACACCAAGAAGCCCAGAAGTTCAAAATAACAACTTTGCCTTTAAATTGCTCAAGCTCGATGGACTCGCCACTCAAAGTCTTCGCAGAGAAGTTCGGCACCCCGTCCTTTTCCATGGATTCGACCGTAGCCATCGTTGTAGGCGCTTGCTGCACCTTCGGCAAAAAGAAGGTATTGAAGCCCCAGATAGCAAGAGCCCCTAAAATAACGACGATCGCAAAAGCTTTAAGATGTTGTTTCATAAGTTCACCCTATCGCAGGAGCCAAAAATAAAAAAGCCCAAGTTATTAGCTTGGGCTTTCTTAGGAAATCTAATTGATTTCAAAACTATTAAATCAAATTTCAGAAAACTATGCGCGAGATGTTGCTCTTGCTTTTTTCTGGATCTTTTTAACGTTTTTGTTTTTAGCTGCAACTAGTTTAGTAGCAGCTTTTTTCGCTTTAGCAGCAGCTTTATCAGCTTTTGGTTCTGCTTTAGCGCCTTTAGCAGCTTTAGTTTCTTTTACTGCACCTTTAGCTTCGAAGTCATAGTCTACGAACTCAAGGAATGCCATTTCAGCAGTGTCACCAGGACGACGACCGATTTTGATGATACGAGTGTAACCACCAGGACGAGTCGCGAAACGTGGAGCGATATCTTTCATGATCGCGCTAACAACGTCTTTATTTGGGTAACGAGACATCAACAAACGAGTTGTAGACAAGTCACCTTTTTTACCAAGTGTGATCGCTCTTTCAACGTGACGGCGAGTTTCTTTCGCACGGTCAACAGTTGTAGTAATACGGCCATGCTCAACTAGAGAACAAACTAGTCCTCTCAAAAGAGCTTTTCTAGGGCCAGATTTACGATCGAAATGCTTAATTCTTCTTCTGTGTGAACTCATTTTATACTCCGATTAAAACGGGCTGACCGTACAAGGTATCAGCACGATAGAACACTCAAGCTTAATTGCTCAGTGTCGCTTTTTCGAAGCCTTGGGCCTAAACCTAAGACTTCTGGCTTCAGGCATCCCGCCTTAATAGCTCCCCTTTTGAGGGAGCCATCGCCTAATCACCGAACATGGTGATTACTGTTGGCTTTCTCTCTTTTGAGGAGGTTGGCTAGGGTCCCAACCAGCTGGAGGCCAGCCGTCGATTTTCATGCCAAGACCAAGTCCCATCTCACCAAGGATCTCCTTGATTTCGTTAAGTGACTTACGGCCAAAGTTTTTAGTTTTAAGCATCTCTGCTTCAGAACGAACAACCAACTCACCAATGTAGCGGATGTTAGCGTTTTTCAAGCAGTTCGCAGAACGAACAGAAAGCTCAAGATCGTCTACAGAGCGGAACAAATTCTCATTCAAAGAAGGAGAACCCATTTCACGAGACTCTTCAGCTGGCTCCATTGTTTCATCGAAAGTAAGGAAAATCTGAAGTTGTTCTTTCATGATTTTTGATGAAAGAGCTACAGATTCTTCAGGTTTCAAAGAACCGTCAGTCCATACTTCCAAAGTCAATGCATCGTAGTCAGTTCTTTGACCAACGCGTGCATTAGAAACATTGTAGTTTACTTTTCTGATAGGGCTGTAAAGAGCGTCAACGCCAATAAAGCCTACAGGAAGATCAGTTTCTCTGTTCTCAGTCGGAACGTATCCACGGCCGAAGCTTACGATGATCTCAGCTGCGAAGTTACCGTTTGCACCCAAAGTTGCGATATGGTGATCAGGGTTTAGAACCTCGATCTTATCAGAAGTTTGGATATCAGCTGCAGTTACTTTGCCTGGACCTTTTTTATTGATCTTCAAAGTCAAAGCATCAGCAGTGTATTGTTTAAAACGAACTTCCTTAAGGTTCAAGATGATGTCAGTAACATCCTCAAGAACGTCAGGGATCGTTGTAAACTCGTGCAATACGCCTTCGAATTTAACCGCAGTAATCGCAGAACCCATCATAGAACTAAGAAGAATTCTTCTTAGGGAGTTACCAAGAGTAACCCCAAAACCTCTTTCGAGGGGACGGATAATGAACTTTGCGTAGTCATCACGAAGAGAATCACGATCAACCTCGAATCCCTTCGGCTTGATCATCTCTCTCCAAAATTTATAATAATGCTCTTGCATGGATCCCCCGAGAGGTTAAATTATCTTGAGTAGTATTCAACGATCATGTTTTCTTCAACTGCAACTGTTACGTCTTCACGATTAGGAAGATCCTTAACAGTACCTTTGAAGGCACCATGATCTGCTTCAAGCCAAGATGGAACTGAACGTCTAGCAACTGATTGCATAGCTGCTTGAACCTTCGCCACTTCACGGCTCTTTTCAGAAACCTGAATAACGTCACCCTTGTTAACAAGGATGCTTGGAATGTTAGCTCTCTTACCATTCAACAAGAAATGGTTGTGCTTAACAAGCTGTCTTGCTTCGCGGCGAGAGTTAGCGAATCCCAAAGCATAAACTACGTTATCAAATCTCATCTCAAGATTTTTAAGAAGCTCAGTACCAGTCAATCCTTTTGAACGGCTGGCTTCATGCACATACTTTACGAATTGTTTCTCAGAAACACCGTAATATCTTTTAGCTTTTTGTTTTTCACGCAATTGAAGTGCAAATTCAGAGAACTTCAAACGAGATTGACCATGTTGTCCTGGTGGATAAGGTCTTCTTTCGAAAGAACACTTATCAGTGTAACAACGGTCACCCTTCAAGAAAAGTTTCACGTTTTCGCGACGGCAAAGTCTACAAACACTTTCGTTAATGCAGCTCACGATATACTCCTTAGATTCTTCTACGCTTAGGTGGACGGCAACCGTTATGTGGAACAGGAGTGATATCTTTAAGAGTCAAGATTCTCATTCCTGTTGCTGCCAACGCACGAATAGCAGGTTCACGACCAGCGCCTGGTCCTTTTAGATAAACGTCCACAGATTTCATGCCTGCTTCCATAGCCTTTTTTGCAGCATCTTCTGCCGCGACTTGAGCTGCAAATGGAGTACCTTTACGGCTTCCTTTGAAACCGAGATGTCCGGCTGAAGACCAAGACACAGTAGCACCGTTTGGATCAGTCATCGTTACGATAACATTTCCGAAACCAGCTTGGATGTAGCAGTTCCCTTGTGGAACATTTCTTTTAACTTTTTTCTTAGCAACTGTTTTTTGCTTATTTTCAGTATTCATCTGCTAATCACTCCTGATTATACGGCTTTTTTCTTGTTAGCTACCGTCTTCTTAGGACCTTTACGAGTGCGTGCATTAGAACGAGTGTTCTGTCCACGAACTGGCAATCCCTTACGATGGCGGATACCACGGTAGCAGTTCAAATCCATCAAACGTTTGATAGACAAACCGATTTCACGACGCAAATCACCTTCAACTTTGAAGCTTTGCTCAATGATGCCACGGATAGCTGCAATGTGCTCATCTGTAAGACCTTCTGTTCTTAGAGTAGAAGGAATACCTACTTGCTTGCAAATCATAGCCGCACGAGGACGTCCAATGCCGTAGATGTATGTCAACGCGATTTCAACGCGCTTATTTCTAGGTAAGTCGACACCAAGAATACGTGCCATGATTAACCCTGCCTTTGCTTATGTTTAGGGTTCTCGCAGATAACGCGAATAACGCCTTTTCTTTTGATAACTTTACACTTATTACAGATTGCTTTTACTGATGGTCTTACTTTCATAACTGTCTTCCCATACTTGCTAATATTTCGACTCAAAAATAAGTCGTAAATTCCAGCAAAAATACAAATGCGGTTCGGCACGCTAACACCGAGAACCATTAAAGTCTAGAGATAAAATAATACAGCAGCCTACTTTATTACTTTTTCGATCTCTGAATAGACTTCCTCGGTGCCTCTATTACCGTCCACTTCGATGTACTTTCCTGACTTTTTATAAAATTCTTTAAGTGGGCTAGTGAATTCTTGGTAGGTCTTCAAGCGGGTCTCAATGACCTCAGCTTTATCGTCATTGCGCTGAATGACTTCGCCTCCGCAATTATCACATACACCTTCCGTCTTAGAAGGCTTACTGACGATATGATAGACAGCCCCGCAATTTTTACAAACGCGTCTACCCGTCAAACGATCCATCAAAATACCCATCGGAACTTCCAAAAAGATGGCTTTTCCGATCGATAGATTCATTTTGTTTAGCAAAGAATCCAAGGCCTCAGCTTGCGCTACAGTTCTTGGAAAGCCATCTAGGATAAAGTTCTTAACACCATTTTGGAGAACTTCTTCAACCATACCGATAACAATGCTATCCGGTACAAGTTGGCCTTTATCCATAAATGCTTGAGCTTTTTGGCCGAGGTCTGTCTTGCCTTTAATAGCTGCTCTGAAAAGATCGCCAGTGCTGATTTGTGTCATACCCTGGCGTTTAATCAAAAGCTCAGACTGAGTCCCTTTACCGGCCCCTGGGGCTCCAAACAGGATCAAGTTCATTAAAATTGAACCCTTCTGCTGCGGATTTTAGCACCCTTCATGAAGCCTTCGTATTTTTGAGTGATCATGTGAGATTGGATTTGCTGAGCAGTATCCAAAGCAACACCAACCAAGATCAACAAGCTCGTACCACCGAAGTAGAACGGCACATTAAGTTGGCTTGTCAAAATACCTGGCAAAATACAGATCGTAGAAAGATAAACGCAACCAAGTACGTTAACGCGCTCAAGTACTTTTTGGATATAATCCGCAGTGCTTTTACCTGCGCGAACGCCAGGAATGAAACCACCGTACTTTTTCAAGTTATCAGCTACTTCAGTCGGGTTGAATACGATCTCAGTGTAGAAGAATGAGAAGAAAACGATCAACGCAACGAACATGATATTGAAGATAGTGCCTGAAGGATTCAAAGATTCCTGCAATGCCTTCAACCAAGGAACGTGTACGAACTGAGCCATAGTTGCTGGGAACATCAACAATGAGCTCGCGAAGATTGGCGGAATAACGCCAGAGAAGTTAATTTTGATTGGCAAATGGCTTGTTGGAGTTTGCATAGACTGCATTCCGCCGCCACCAGCACGTTGAGAATACTGTACAGTGATTCTACGCTGCGCCACTTCCATGTAGATAACAGCTGCAATAATCGCAACCATCAAAACCAACAATAGAAGAACAACAGCAAATTTCATCTCACCAGATTTAACTAGTTCGAAAAGGCGCTGAGCTCCTTGCGGAATAGCAGCAGCAATACCTGTGAAGATGATCAAAGAAGAACCGTTACCGATACCTCTTTCAGTGATCTGCTCACCCAACCACATGATAAAACAAGTACCAGCAGTCAAAGTAATAACAGTCATGATTTGGAATGGAAGGAAGGCCACAACTGGAGCAATCACAAGAGGACGTCCATCTGGGCTTGTCGAATTCATCAACCAACTGCTGATACCATAACCTTGCACAACAGCAAGAGCTACAGTCGCATAACGAGTGTATTGGTTGATTTTACGACGTCCCTGCTCCCCTTCCTTCTTCAATGACTCAAGCAATGGAACTGCTGAAGTCAAAAGTTGGAAAATGATTGAAGCAGAGATGTAAGGCATGATTCCCAAAGCAAAGATGCTGAATTGAGAAAGTGCGCCACCTGTAAAGGTATTGAAGAGTCCGAAGATTCCACGGCTTTGAGCCTGGAAAAATGAGAGCACCGCAGTTCCATCCACACCAGGAGTTGGAACATGAACCCCAACTCTGTATACAGCTAATAAAGCCAATGTGAAGAAAATGCGTTTACGAAGATCCGAATTCTTTGCGATGCTCTCTATTGCAGACACTACTTAATTACCTCGACTTTGCCGCCAGCAGCTTCGATAGCTTTCTTAGCGGATTCTGAAAATTTGTGAGCTTTAACTGTCAAAGCAGTTTTCAACTCGCCATTTCCCAAAATCTTAACCGCGCCTTTATTAACAAGTCCAGCTTGGTGTAGAGACTCAGGAGTTACTTCTCCAGAGAATTTAGCAAGTTGTCCAATATTAACAATCTCAAAGTTGTTAGCAAATGCGACGTTGCTGAAACCAAACTTAGGAAGACGACGATGCATAGGCGTTTGACCGCCCTCAAAGCCTCTACGCACTGTTCCACCGGTACGAGCCAATTGACCCTTGTGACCTTTAGTAGAAGTTCCACCCATACCAGAACCGATACCACGACCGATTCTTTTTGGGCTGTGCTTGGATCCAGCTTTTGGAGCTAGTGATTTAAGCAAGCTCATGGATTACCCCTTAACTACAACATCAACAAGATGTTGTACTTTCATAATTTGACCACGGTTAGCTGGAGTATCGTTCACCTCTGCAGATGAACGAATTTTCTTCAAACCTAGGCATCTAACCGCATCTTTTTGCTCTTGAGAGCAGCCGATAGTCGATTTTTTCAATGTTACAACGAATTTTTTAGCCATTTTTGCCACCGTTCCGACTATTTGTTCAACTGTTTAAGTTGATTCAAGCCGTCGATTGTTGCTCTTACTGCATTGTGTGGATTACGAGTACCAACACATTTAGTAAGAATGTCTTTTACGCCAACAGACTCAAGAACCGCACGAACCGCACCACCCGCGATCACGCCAGTACCAGGAGCAGCAGGTTTCATGATAACCTTTGCCGCACCGAACTTGCCGATCACTTCGTGAGGGATTGTACGTCCTTCTTTCAAAGTTACAGATTTAGCTGATTTTTTAGCAGATCTGCTAGCTTTACCGATAGCTTCAGGCACTTCGCCTGCTTTACCAGAACCAAAACCAACATCACCAGCTTTGTTACCAACAACCACTAGAGCTGCGAAAGAGAAGCGACGACCACCCTTAACAACTTTTGTTACACGGTTGATCGCAACTACACGCTCTTCTAATTCAGCTTGAGAAGCTTGAACTTTCTCCACACATCACTCCTTAGAAATTAAGGCCGCCCTCACGAGCGCCATCAGCTAGAGATTTAACACGGCCATGATAGAGATATCCATTTCTATCGAAAACCACGCTTTTAATGTTTTTAGCAGAAGCAGCTTTCGCCACTTCTACGCCAACAAGCTTCGCCATTTCAACACCAGACTTGTCTTCTTTACCAAGTGAAGAAACTGAAACAATAGTGTGTCCAGTTACGTCATTGATGATTTGCGCGTACACATGCTTACCGCTTCTGTAAACGCAAAGACGTGGTCTTTCATCAGTACCCATAACAGTTTTACGGATTCTGATTTTCTTTTTGAGGCGATTTACTTTTCTTTCGCTTGTATGCTTACTCATTTTCAATTTCATACATTACCTCTATTTACCAGCAGACTTACCGGCTTTACGACGGATATTCTCACCAGCGTAACGAACACCTTTACCAAGATATGGCTCTGGTGGACGGAATGAGCGGATTTTAGCAGCAACTTGACCAACAAGTTCTCTGCTCGCGCCAGTGATTGAGATTGCTGTTTGTTTATCAACTTTGATTTCAATGCCTTCAGGAATATCGAAGATCACAGGGTGAGAGAAACCCAAAGAGAGTTCCAACTTTTTACCTGCAACGTTCGCACGATATCCGACACCTTGAAGCTCAAGACCTTTAGTGAAGCCTTTAGTAACACCTGTAACAGCGTTTTGAACTAGAGCTCTGTAAAGACCGTGCAATGCACGTGATTCTTTAGAATCATCTTTGCGAGTCAAGACAACTTTGTTGCCATCAACTTTAGCTGAAATTTGAGGTTGCATACCAATCTTCAAAGAAGATTTTGCACCTTTAATTACAACTTCGTTCGCTGGTGTAACATCAATTTTTACCGTGTTATCAAAAATAACGGGTGCTTTACCAATACGAGACATAAATCACCTACCACAGTGTAGCAAGCAATTCGCCGCCGAGATTTTGCTCAGCTGCTTGCTTACCACTCATGATCCCTTTGCTAGTGCTGATGATGGACATACCAAAACCAGAACGAACTTGAGGAATTTTATCAGATTTAACATAAACGCGACGACCTGGGCGGCTTACTCTGTCGATAGAGTTGATAGCATGGCCACCAGCTTCATCGTATTTCAAGTAAACGCGCATGATGCCTTGTTTGCTATCTTTAGCAACCTTGAAGCTACGGATCAAACCTTCGTTAACTAGGATTTGAGCGATGCCCGCGCGAACTTTAGAAGCAGGAAGATCCACTTTTTCGTGTTTCGCTGCTCCAGCATTTCTAATGATTGTAAGGAACTGAGAAATAGTATCCATAGTTTTCCTCTTACCAGCTAGCTTTCGTTACGCCAGGCAATTTACCGTCAAGCGCAAGTTGTCTGAAGGCAATACGAGACAAACCGAATTTTCTGTAGTTACCACGAGGGCGACCAGAAAGTTCACAACGTGTGATAACACGGTTGATGTTCGTATTCTTAGGAAGAGATTGAAGCTTCTTACGAGCCTCGCCTCTTTCTTCTTCAGAAAGTTTCATGTCAACGGCTTTAGTTCTAAGCTCTGCTCTGTAAGCAGTGTAGCGCTTAGCAATTTCTTTTCTTTTATTGTTTTTAACAATACTTGCTTTACGTGCCATTGTTCATCCTACTTTCTGAAAGGCATGCCAAGTGCTTCAAGAAGCGCTCTGCCTTCAGCGTCGTTTTTAGCAGTTGTACAGATTGTGATGTTCATACCACGAGTTTTATCAACTTTATCAAAGTTGATCTCAGGGAACACGATTTGCTCCTTAAGACCCATGTTGTAGTTACCACGGCCGTCGAAACCTTTATTTGGCAAACCGCGGAAGTCTCTTACGCGTGGTAGTGCCAAAGTGTTCAAACGATCAAGGAATGACCACATTTTTTCTTTTCTCAAAGTCACGCGAACACCCAATGGGATGCCAGCACGCAATTTGAAGTTAGAAATAGCTTTTTTAGCTTTAGTGATCACTGCTTTTTGACCAGTGATCGCAGTGATTTCGTCTACAACTGTGTTCAAAATTTTTGGATTTTGAACAGCTTCACTCAAGCAAACGCTTAGAGTGATTTTGTCGAGGCGAGGAACCTGCATGATGTTCTTAACTCCCAATTGCTTTTGAAGAGCGGGAGAGATCTCTTTTTGATATTTAGCTTTTAAGCGATTCATCTCATACCCCTTATAGAACTTCCGGAGCCAAAGATACGATCTTAACGAACGACTTTGCTCTCAATTCTCTGGCAACTGGGCCAAAGATACGTGTTCCAATTGGCTCTTTATTGGCATTGATCAAAACTGCAGAATTGTCGTCGAAACGGATATAAGATCCGTCAGCGCGACGAAGTTTTTGCACAGTTCTTACAACAACTGCCTTAGCCACATCACCTTTTTTAACTTTAGCGTTTGGCAAAGCTTCCTTGATAGAAACAACGATAACATCACCGATAGATGCTACACGACGTTTAGAACCACCAAGAACCTTAACGCACATAACTTCTTTAGCGCCAGAGTTGTCAGCTACATTAAGTCTAGTTTGCATTTGAATCATATAAATACTCCCTAGGCTTTTGCAGCTTCGACTATTTCAGCCAAAGCCCAACGTTTAGTTTTGCTCAATGGGCGAGTTTCGCGGATCTTAACGATATCACCAGTTTTAGCTTGGTTCTTCTCGTCATGAGCTTTGAATACAGATGTCTTTTTAACATACTTGCCGTATTTAGCGTGTTTTACCATGCGGTAGATGAGGACAGAAATGGTTTTATCCATTTTGTCGCTGATAACTTCACCTACAACTTCGATTTTACGTCCTCTAGTATTAGTCTCAGTTGACATTTACTACCTCGCCACTTTTTTTACGATCGCTGTATTGATTTTAGCGATGCTACGGCGAAGATCACGAATTTCAATTGGGTTCGAAAGTTGACCAATTGAATTCTTAATGCGCGCCTGGAACAACTCTTCAGAAAGAGTTGTTCTTTTCTTTTTCAATTCAGTTACAGAAAGATCTTTAATCTCTACGAACTTCATAACTACTCCCTAACCAAGAAACGAGTTTTGAAAGGAAGCTTATGAGCTGCACGTTCGAAAGCTTCTTTAGCTTGTTCGCGAGTCACACCGTTCATTTCGAAAAGAACTTTTCCAGGAAGAACACGAGCAACCCACAATTCTGGATTACCTTTACCGCTACCCATACGTGTTTCAGCAGGCTTTTTCGTAACTGGAATATTTGGGAACACACGGCACCAAATTTTACCACCACGTTTTACTGAACGAGAGATAGCAATACGACCAGCTTCCAATTGACGAGCTGTTAGACGACCTTCCTCGATTGCTTGAAGACCGTAATCTCCGAAATCGAGGTTAGCACCTCTAACTGCAAAGCCAGTTGCGCGGCCTACAAATTGTTTACGCCATTTTACTCTTTTAGGACTTAACACGACCTGCCTCCTCAACTTCGCGAGCAGATAAGATATCGCCCTTGTAGATCCAAACTTTCAACCCGATGATGCCATATGCTGTCAGGGCTTCTGCTGTACCATAATCGATATCAGCACGCAATGTATGAAGAGGAACGCTCTTCTCATTGTACCACTCTGAACGAGCAATCTCTGCTCCATCAAGACGTCCGGAAACACGGATCTTGATACCTCTCACGCCGCCTTTGATCGCAGCTGCAATAGATTTTTTAAGAGCTCTTCTCCAAGAGATACGTTTCTCAAGTTGTTGAGCAATGCTCTCAGCAACGAGCTGAGCATCGAGGTCTGGCTTGCGCACTTCTTGGATGCTCAAAAAGACTTCGTTAGGAGTCAATTTTTGAACTTCCGCCTTAAGCGAATCAATACCAGTACCTTTTTTACCAATTACTACGCCTGGGCGAGCAGTCGAGATGATGATTTTAATCTTCTTCGCTGCACGTTCCATTTCGATTTTCGCAACACCCGCGTGTTTAAGTTTACCTTTTAGGTATTTTCTCAAACGGATGTCTTCGTGGAGATTCTCAAAATATTGGTTGCCCTTCGCGTACCAGCGAGAGTCCCAAGTTCTGATTACACCAACTCTTAGACCAATAGGATTAACCTTTTGTCCCACGATTATTTCTCCTCAAGTACTACGTTAATGTGGCTCGTTTTCTTACGAACACCGAACGCGCGACCTTGTGCACGAGGACGGAATCTTTTGAGAACGGGACCTTGGTCAACCCAGATCGCTTTTACTACAAGATTATCTACATCCATAACCTTTTTGTATTCAGCGTTGGCAACAGCAGATTCGATCAATTTCTTAACCATTCCTGCAGTTTTTTTGTTCAAGAAAGTAAGTACTTTTACTGCTTCGTTCACGTCTTTGCCGCGAACCAAGTCAACAACAAGTCTTGCTTTTTGAGCACCTACTCTTGCGTGTTTAAGACTAGCTTTAACTTCCATTACCAACCTCTACTTCTTAGCTGCAGGAGCTGCAGCTTTCTTCTCAGCATGACCGTGGAAAGTTCTTGTTGGAGCAAACTCACCGAGTTTGTGACCAATCATGTTCTCAGTGATGTACACAGGAACGAACTTTCTACCGTTATGAACTGCGAACGTAAGTCCAATAGTCTCAGGGAGAATTGTTGAGCGACGAGACCAAGTCTTAATAACTTTTTTGTCGTTTTTTTCGATCGCATGGTCGATTTTCTTTTGAACAGAAATATCAACGAATGGACCTTTTTTAATTGAGCGTGCCACAGTCTACTCCTACTTACGTCTCTTGATGATTGAAGAGTTTGTTCTCTTGTTATGTCTAGTCTTGTAACCTTTACAAGGCTGACCCCAAGGCGTCACAGGATGATGACCTTTACCCACACCCTCACCACCACCGAGCGGATGGTCTACCGGATTCATGTGCATACCACGAACCGAAGGACGGATACCTCTCCAACGAGAGCGACCTGCTTTACCAAGGTTGATATTTTCATTGTCAGTATTTCCAACTTGCCCGATAGAAGCGCGGCAAACTGAAAGAACCTGCTTCAACTCGCCAGATGGCATACGTACTTGGCAGTACATATCACCTTTACCAGCTAAAGTCGCGCTCGCACCTGCACCTCTGCAAATTTGACCACCCTTACCAGGACGCAATTCGATATTGTGAATTACTGTACCTACTGGGATAGCCATAAGAGCCAAAGAGTTGCCTGGTTTGATATCGGCTTTATCAGAAGAAACTACTGAATCACCAACATTCAAACCAACTGGAGCGATGATGTAAGCTTTTTCACCATCAGCATAGTTAAGAAGAGCAATACGAGAAGTTCTGTTTGGATCGTATTCGATCGAAGCAACTTTCGCTGGCACTTCCAACTTGTTACGCTTGAAATCAATCAAACGGTATTTACGTTTATGTCCGCCACCTTGGTGACGAATCGTAATTTGACCGTGATTGTTACGAGCAGCTTGTTTTTTTAGAGGAGCAAGCAAAGACTTCTCTGGAGTTGTCTTTGTGATTTCTTTGAAATCGAAACCAGTCATTCCTCTGCGTCCATGAGAGCGTGGGGCAAATGTTTTAATACCCATCTCTATACTCCCTCAAAAAGAGCGATCTTCTCACCTTCAACAAGCTTAACGTAAGCTTTTTTCCAGTAAGGGACCTTTGTTAAACCGAACTTTGAGTTTTTAGAATGACCGCGGCAGACGCTAGTTCTAACGCTATCAACTTTAACTTTAAAGTTTTTCTCTACAGCTTCCTTTACTTCTGTTTTAGAAGACTTCATGTCTACTTCGAACACGTAAACGCCAGCTGCGTTATGATAAGTATTTTTCTCAGTGATGAGAGGTGCTTTGATAATTTGTTTCATTACGCCTTCTCCATTGAACAACGGTCAACGATTTTAGCCACTGATTCTTTAGTGATAACCGCTGCATCGTACTTCAACAAATCGAATACGTTCAAACCTTCAACTGGGAAGTATTTGAATGTAGGCAAATTTTTAGAAGCTTGATTGAATTTGTTATTCACTTCTGAATCTACCAATACAGCTTTAGTCAAACCGAACGCTTTCAAACGTTTGTTCAATTCTGCTGTTTTACCTTCAGAATTCATGCTGTCCACTACGAACAACTTGCCTTCTTTTTGTAAATGAGAAAGAGCCATGCTCAAACCCAAACGGCGAACTTTTTTAGGAAGGACGAATGCGTAGCTGCGAGGTTGAGGACCGAACGCAGTACCACCACCAGGCATCAAGATAGAACGGCTAGAACCTTGACGAGCTCCACCAGTACCTTTTTGCTTGAATGGCTTCTTACCGCCACCGCTCACAAGACCTTTTGTTTTAGTCATATGAGTACCAGCACGACGGCTAGCCAATTGCCATTGAACTACAGTGTGCAAAACTTCCTTTTTAACAGGAGTTTCGAAAACATCAGCAGCCAAATCAATTGATCCAACTTTTTCTTTTTTCCAGTTTAGTACATTTACTGTTGCCATACTATTCTCTCACCAACTTAACCAAAGTGTTTCTAGCACCTGGAACTGGACCCTTAACCATAAGAACGTTTTCACCAGGGATAACGTCTACGATCTCGACATTTTTCACAGTCACAGTCTCATTACCTAGGTGACCAGGGAATTTCTTACCCGGCATTACACGACCCGGCCATGTTCTGTTACCAGAAGAACCCGGACGACGGTGGAATTTAGAACCGTGTGAACCAGGCCCACCGGCAAAGTTCCAACGCTTCATAACACCAGCAAAGCCTTTACCTTTAGACTTAGAAGTGATTTTTACAACATCACCTTTTACCAAGCTATCGATAGAAACTTGAGCACCAACAGTAAGACCTTCTGGAAGATTTTGACGAAGTTCTTTTACGAACTTAGCGCCATTTTCAAAACCAGCACCTTTAAGGTGGCCTTTTTCTGCTTTGTTTGAGTTTTTAGCTTTTTTAGGCTCGCAAGCTACCTGAATAGCCTCGTAACCATCTTCTTCATTAGTTTTGATTTGAGAAACAAACCAAGGCTCATAACGAAGAACTGTAACAGGAATAGCTTCACCTTTATCATTATAGATAGTAGCCATTCCCTCTTTAAATGCGAACAAGCCGTTGAGCTTTAGGCCTTGCGCAGAAGTATTTGTGTTTTCTGTAGATTCACTCACGTCTTACTCCTAGATCGCCGACAATTTAATTTCAACGTCAACACCAGCAGAAAGATCCAACTTCATAAGTTGATCTACTGTTTGTTGCGTAGGTTCCAAAATATCGAGCATACGTTTGTGAGTTCTCACCTCGAACTGCTCACGTGATTTTTTGTCAACGTGCGGAGAGCGAAGAACTGTATAGCGATTGATGCGGGTTGGCAAGGGGATAGGGCCCGCAACTTTTGCGCCGGTACGACGAGCAGTCTCAACGATTTCTTTCGTCGACTGATCAAGCAACTTGTGATCGAACGCCTTAAGGCGAATTCTAATCTTTTGACTTTGCATAACACTTCTCTTCTTGTAAGGTAGCGTAATTACTAGCAAATATGTTAAAAACTAACGTAAATATCCCATCGAAAACTTGCCCCGAATTAGCCCTTGCAGCCGTGATTTCACCAAACGCGGGGGGTTTTTTGTAGATTTATACGTCACGAGTGCGCGAGTATGCGCAACTAAAAAATCTTTGTCAAAGGGAAAATATTAAATAATTAGTATCTTCCAATTTTGTGGAGAATTTCAGCTTTCACCTTTGGAGGAACGATAGCGTACTCCAAGAATTCCATGCTAAAACTCGCTCTTCCCTGGCTTAAACTGCGGATATCCGTCGCATAACCAAAGAGAGACGCCATAGGGGCCTCTGCAGAAATTACCTGCCCCCCACCCTGGCGCACATTCATAGTGAGAATTTTACCGCGGCGAGAATTTAGATCGCCAACGATATTGCCTACAAATTCATCAGGACAAGTCACTTCAAGCTTAAAGATAGGTTCCATAAGCTCTACTTGCGCTTGCTTTACGGCATCTCTGAAGGCCAAAGAGGCAGCCGCTTTAAATGCCATTTCAGTAGAAGCCTCTGGACGGACCTCTACGGAGTTCAAAGTCCCCTTAATACCGAGCATAGAGTAGCTCGCTATTGGACCAACCTCGGCTGCCTCACGGAAGCCGCTTTCAACAGCCTTTAAGAAAGGAGCTGTAAATTCTTTAGACACTGAAACTTTGCTATTGAACTGAATAAGGTCTGCTTGAGAAATTGGCTCAAGAGTCAAAGAGACTGATGCGAAGTTAGCATCCCCCGCAATTTCACGCTCATAGACGTGAGTTGCCGAAGCCGTACCCGTAATAGTCTCACGGTAAGAAACCTGTGGCTTACCAACATTGGCTTGAACTTTATGTTCACGCAACAAGCGGTCCACCAAGATATCCAAATGAAGCTCACCCATTCCCGAAAGAAGAATTTGCCCAGTCTCTGGATCTGTTCTTAATTTACACGAAGGATCTTCCTTCTGAAGCTTTTCCAAACCTTGCAACATCTTCTCTTGATCAGCAGATGACTTGGCTTCGATAGCTACAGAAATAACTGGCTCTGGGAAAGTAATAGACTCAAGAACTACTGGATGGGAAGTCTCACAAAGAGTATCGCCCGTACCGGTGAATTTCAAACCCACAACGGCGCCGATATCACCGGCTTTAAGATCAGCCACTTCTTCGCGTGCATTTGCATGCATTTTAACTAGCTTTTGAATGCGCTCTTTCTTCTGAGTGCGCGGATTCAAAAGCTGATCGCCTGTTTTTACCACACCCGAATAGACACGGATGTAAGTCAAAGAACCCGAAAACGGATCATTGGCAATTTTGAAAGCCAGCGCTGCTACGTGAGCATCGAAATCAGTTTTGCATGGAATTTCTTTTTCAGGTTTTTCAGGATCATGTCCCACGATAGGCGGAACCTCGATTGGTGACGGAAGATAGTCGATAACTCCATCAAGCAAAGGCTGAATACCTTTATTTTTAAAAGCAGCGCCACAGAATACTGGGAATGCTTTTAGCTCGAGAGTTCCTTTACGAAGTGCTGCTTTTAGTTCAGCAACAGTCACTTCTTCTCCGTTAAGATATTTCTCAAGGAGGACATCGTCAAACTCAACGATCTTCTCAACGACTTCAGTACGGAAGCGCGCAACTTCCTCTTTCATATCATTGGGAACATCGGTAGTTTCGAAGCTGTCGCCAATGGCTGCTGTTTGACTCCAAACGTAAGCGCGATTTTCTAGCAAATCAACAACGCCACGGAAGGTATCTTCAACACCGATTGGTACTTGAACTGGGATTGGATTCGCAAGAAGGCGATCTTTGATTGTCCCGAAAGACATCACAAAATCTGCACCTACGCGGTCCATTTTATTGATAAAGCAAATTCTTGGAACTTTGTATTTGTCAGCTTGTCTCCAGACAGTTTCAGACTGGGGCTCAACACCGTTTACACCGTCAAAAACTGCAACTGCACCGTCAAGTACGCGCAAAGAACGTTCAACTTCAATAGTGAAGTCAACATGCCCAGGAGTATCGATGATATTGATGCGGTGATCTTTCCAGAACGCCATAGTAGCAGCGGACGTGATAGTGATACCACGTTCTTGCTCTTGAACCATCCAGTCCATAGTGGCTTGGCCATCATGAACTTCTCCGATTTTATGACTTTTTCCAGTGTAGTATAAGATACGTTCGGTGGTCGTCGTTTTACCGGCATCAATGTGAGCCATGATGCCGATATTACGAGTATACTTGAGATCAGCTACAACTTTAGGATCTTTAGCTGACATGAATACAGATTACCAATTGTAGTGAGAGAAAGCCTTGTTCGCTTCAGCCATACGGTGAACATCGTCTTTCTTCTTAATAGAGTTACCTCTATTGTTGTAAGCGTCGATGAACTCACCAGCCAAGCGTTTAGCGTAGTCTTTTTCGCCACGAGCACGTGAGTACTCTACCAACCAACGCATAGCCAAAGCCAAACGACGAGATGGACGAACGTCAACCGGTACTTGGTAAGTAGCACCACCTACACGGCGTGAACGAACTTCGATAGAAGGCTTAACGTTTTCAAGAGCTTTCTTGAATACTGCCATTGGCTCTTCATTTGGAACTTTACCTTCAAGCTCAGCAAGAGCTCCGTAGAAAAGTTTCTGAGCTGTAGCTTTACGGCCTTGGATCATCATTTTGTTAATGAACTTAGCAATAACTAGATCTTTGAAAACTGGATCTGGAATTACTTCTCTTTTAAAGGTCTTTTTACGACGTGACATGTGTCAATTCCTTATTATTTCTTAGGTCTCTTAGTACCGTATTTAGAACGAGCACGTAGACGGCCGTTCACACCTTGAAGATCCAATACACCGCGTACGATATGGTAACGAACGCCCGGTAAGTCCTTCACACGACCACCACGGATCAAGACAACGCTATGCTCTTGAAGGTTATGACCGATACCAGGAATGTAAGAGATAACTTCAAAACCGTTAGATAGACGAACTTTAGCAACTTTACGAAGCGCTGAGTTCGGTTTCTTAGGCGTAGTCGTGTAAACACGAGTACAAACGCCACGGCGTTGAGGGCAAGATGACAAAGCCGGAGACTTTGTTTGGTTCTTTTGAACTGTACGCTCATTTTTGATGAGCTGATTAATTGTAGGCACTTTTAAAACCCCTTAAACAATTTATTCGAAATCCTCGAACTCAGGACGCTGGAAATTACATTACCAAAAGCGCCCTGGTCAAGACTTTGTTATTAAATTTATATCTCCAAAAGGGCTGTGAGATTCCCTTTTGGAGCTTTTTACACCTTTTTAAGACTTATCCACCCCGGTTTAACCCGAAAATGGACGTTCTAACCCTGGTGAGGCTGAGTCGAAGACGTCATACCTGGCAAAGCTGCCACGTAATTTGTATCGTCGTCTTCAGCTACAGACACTTTCCAGCGTTTGTATGAAGTCAAACCCGTACCAGCAGGGATCAAACGACCCATGATGATATTCTCTTTCAAACCACGCAAGTAGTCTGTGCGAGAGTTGATCGCCGCTTCCGTAAGAACCTTTGTGGTCTCTTGGAATGACGCCGCCGAGATCCAGCTGTCAGTACTCAAAGAAACTTTCGTGATACCTAGAAGAAGTGGGTTGCATGTAGCAGGTTGTCCACCTTCACGATTAATACGTTCGTTTTCTTGATCGAAAGCATATCTCTCTGCTTGCTCACCGGCCAAGAAGCGGCTGTCTCCAGCGTCCTTGATTTCTACTTTACGTAGCATTTGGCGAACAATCACTTCGATGTGCTTGTCATTGATACCCACACCTTGAAGTCTGTAAACTTCTTGGATTTCGTCAACAAGGTATGCAGAAAGGGCTTTCGCACCCAGAACCGCCAGAATGTCATGAGGATTTGTTGGACCGTCCATCAACGCCTCACCGGCTCTTACGTACTCACCTTCTCTTACAGCAACGTGCTTACCTTTAGGGATGAGGTATTCTTTTTGCTCACCCACTTCAGGAGTTACAATTACACGCTGTTTACCTTTAACGTCTTTACCGAATGTCACATAACCATCGATCTCAGAGATGATAGCCGCTTCTTTCGGTTTACGAGCTTCAAACAATTCAGCAACGCGCGGAAGACCGCCCGTGATATCCTTCGTTTTAGAAGTCTCACGATGCATTTTCGCAATCACGTCACCTGAATGAACTTCTTGTCCATCAGTCACTAGAAGTTGAGCACCCACTGGGATCAAATATCTCGCAGGGATGTCACGACCAGGAAGAGTCAACGTCTTACCGTTGCCATCAACAAGGAATACTGTTGGTTTGTTGTCAGAAGATTTGGATTCCATGATAACTTTGGTCGCGAAACCAGTTACCGCATCCACTTGCTCCTGCATTGTCGAACCTTCTTCGATATCCTGGTATTGGATCTTCGCAGAAACCTCTGCGATGATTGGATTCGAATAAGGATCCCACTCAGCAACCGTTTGACCTTTAGTGATTTTATCACCTTCTTTAAAGTTCAAAATAGCGCCGTAAACGAGTTTGAAATTCTCTCTTTCACGACCAGTTTCGTCCATTACTAGAGCGGAACCGTTACGATTCATAACAGTCAATTTACCATTACGGTTTGCAACTGCATGAACGTTAAGAAGTTTCAAAGTACCGTCGTAACGAGAAGTATGAACAGATTGTTCAACCGCACGAGAAGCCGCACCACCCAAGTGGAACGTTCTCATCGTCAACTGTGTACCAGGCTCACCGATTGACTGAGCTGCGATGATACCAACGGTCTCACCCAAGTTCACAGTCGCACCACGAGACAAGTCACGGCCATAACACTTCACGCACACGCCGCGTTTAGATTGGCACACGAGAGCCGAACGGATATCAACTTTGTCGATACCAAGGCCTTCGATAGTTTTAACATCATTTTCAGTGATCTCTTGGTTTGCTTTCACAACAACATTGTTTGTTGCTGGATCAACAACGTCTTTCAACGCTGTTCTACCAAGGATACGGTCACCGATATTTTGGATGATCTCACCAGCTTCGTAAACTGGAGTGATTTCCAAACCATCTTCGATACCGCAATCGATCTCAGAAACAACCACGTCTTGAGCAACGTCAACCAAACGACGAGTCAAGTAACCAGAGTTCGCAGTTTTCAAAGCTGTATCGGCAAGACCCTTACGAGCACCATGCGTAGAGATAAAGTATTGAATAACTGTCAAACCTTCACGGAAGTTTGCAGTGATCGGAGTTTCGATGATCTCACCTGATGGTTTCGCCATCAAACCACGCATACCGCCCAACTGACGAATTTGCGCAGCGGAACCACGGGCTCCGGAGTCAGCCATGATGAAGATCGGATTGAATGAAGGTCCAACAGTTTCTTTACCGTTGACTACGAACGTTTGTTTTTCAATCGCGTTCATACCTTCTTTAGCAATCTTATCTGCAGTTTGCGCCCAGATATCCACTACCTTATTGTAGCGCTCACCATCTGTGATCAAACCTTCATCGTATTGCTGTTGGATCTCAGTAACTTGTTTCTCAGCGTCAGCAATCAAAGTTGCCTTCGCAGCTGGGATAACCATGTCATCGATACCGATAGACATACCTGCCGCAGTTGAATATTTGAAACCAAGTTCCATGATTTTATCAGCCAAGATACAAGTCGCTTTTGCACCCGCAAGACGGAAAGTCTTGTCGATCAAAGCTGCGATTTGTTTCTTATTCATCGTCAAGTTCACTTCGTTGAAAGGAACTTCTTTAGGTACGTTGTCAGACAAGATCGCACGACCCACTGTCGTTTCTTGAACTTTGCCATGCAAACGCACTTTACAAGCAGCTTGTAGATCTACGAGACCAGTCTCGTAAGCATACTGAGCTTCTTGAAC
Organism: Bdellovibrio svalbardensis; assembly: GCF_029531655.1. NCBI lineage: Bacteria > Pseudomonadati > Bdellovibrionota > Bdellovibrionia > Bdellovibrionales > Pseudobdellovibrionaceae > Bdellovibrio > Bdellovibrio svalbardensis. Next base: position 1,056,476 of record NZ_JANRMI010000001.1, on the reverse strand, counting down.
GCTTGAGAATACTTTGCCAGTACCTTTTGCTCCAGGACGCATACGAGTCAACCAGTACAAGCCCAACACGATATCTTGTGATGGATTGATGATTGGCTTACCTGACGCAGGAGAAAGGATATTGTTCGTAGACATCATCAACACGCGAGCTTCAACTTGAGATTCCACAGAAAGTGGAACGTGGACCGCCATTTGGTCACCGTCGAAGTCGGCATTGAATGCCGTACACACCAAAGGATGCAATTGGATTGCTTTACCTTCGTGAAGTACTGGTTCGAAAGCTTGGATACCCAATCTGTGAAGAGTTGGCGCACGATTCAAAAGAACTGGATGTTCTTTTACAACGTCAGCCAGGATATCCCAAACTTCTACTGTCTCTTGATCAACAAGTTTTTTAGCTTGCTTGATTGTAGTCGCAAGACCTTTTTCTTCGAGTTTGTTGTAAACGAATGGTTTGAACAACTCGAGAGCCATCTTCTTAGGAAGACCGCACTGGTGAAGTTTCAATGTCGGACCTACTGTAATAACCGAACGACCAGAGTAGTCGACACGTTTACCTAGTAGATTTTGACGGAAACGACCTTGCTTACCTTTCAACATATCAGAAAGAGAGCGAAGAGGACGTTTGTTCGGACCAGTGAAAGTCTTACCGCGACGACCGTTGTCCAACAACGCATCAACCGCCTCTTGAAGCATACGCTTCTCATTGCGGATGATGATGTCTGGAGCGTTTAGCTCTTGAAGACGTTTCAAACGGTTATTACGGTTGATAACACGACGGTAAAGATCATTTAGATCTGAAGTCGCGAAACGACCGCCATCTAGTGGAACTAGAGGACGAAGATCCGGTGGCAATACTGGAAGTGCTTCCAACATCATCCACTCAGGCTTGTTGATAGAGCCTTTGAAAGCTTCTACAACTTTAAGACGCTTCGTGATCTTCTTCATACCCGCTTCAGATTTAACATCTTTAGCTTCTAGACGAAGTTTGCGTGACAAGTATTCAGGGTCAATTTTTCTCAAAAGGTCACGAACAGCTTCGCCGCCCATGCCGTATTTGAAAGCTGGACCGAATTCATTCAAAGCTGCATTCAATGCTTCTTCAGTCAATACTTGGCCCTCTTCCAATGTAGTTTCCATTGGATCGATAACCACGTGTGCTTCACAATACAAAACTTTCTCAACATCTTTCAGAGAAAGATTGAGCAAGTTACCGATACGAGAAGGCAAAGAGCGCAAGAACCAGATATGTGCTACTGGAGTTGCAAGCTCAATATGACCTAAACGTTCACGACGAACTTTAGTTTGTGTTACTTCAACGCCGCACTTTTCACAGACGACGCCACGATATTTCATACGCTTGTACTTACCGCACAAGCATTCGTAGTCCTTAATAGGACCGAAGATTTTCGCACAGAACAAGCCATCACGCTCAGGCTTGAATGTACGATAGTTGATAGTTTCCGGCTTCTTAACTTCACCAAATGACCAATCACGAATCATTTCAGGTGACGCCAACGATACTCGTACGGCGTCAAACGAAAGTGGATCTTTTGGTTTATCGAAAAAATTCAACAAGTCTCTCAAAGAACACCCCTGTTGTTAGTTATTAATTAATGCTGACCCGACTCACTTGGAGTCGAAACAGATCCACCACCCTCGATACCGTCGTCGCCAAGATCTTCATCTTGGTCACGAAGGATGTCGGACTCCATCAACTCAACATTCAATGCAAGAGACTGAAGCTCTTTCACCAATACGTTGAATGATTCAGGTAAGCCCGGCTCAAGGATATTTTCACCCTTCACGATGCTTTCATACATACGTGTTCTTCCCGCTACGTCATCTGACTTAACAGTGAGGAACTCTTGTAGTGAGTATGCAGCTCCGTATGCCTCGATCGCCCAGACTTCCATCTCCCCTAGACGCTGACCACCGAATTGTGCTTTACCGCCCAATGGTTGTTGCGAAACGAGTGAATAAGGTCCGATAGAACGCGCATGGATCTTCTCTTCAACCAGATGGTGAAGCTTAAGCATGTACATGATACCGACAGTAACAGGGTTCGTGAACGGCTCACCTGTACGACCATCGAACAGGATAGACTTACCAGAGCTAGGAACTTCTGCTTTTGCAAGCAAGCCCTTCACGTCTGATTCACGAGCACCGTCGAATACTGGAGTGCCAACGTGCACACCGTTCTTCATACGAGTTACCATTGCTTTCAATGAAGCGTCGTCAGCACCGTCAAGTTTCGCGCTGATTTCGTCATCACTGAAGATATCTTTCATTTCTTTACGAGCATTTTCAGCATTCCACTTAGTTAAGTGTTCGCCTAGTTGCTTACCAAGATTGTGCGCAGCCCAACCCAAATGCACCTCGAGGATTTGCCCGATGTTCATACGAGAAGGAACGCCCAGTGGATTTAGAACCATGTCAACCGGTGAACCGTCTGCAAGGTATGGCATGTCTTCAACAGGCAATACTTTAGAAACGACACCTTTATTACCGTGGCGGCCCGCGAACTTATCGCCGACTTGCATTTTACGTTTAATCGCAACGTAAACTTTGACCATTTTGATCACGCCAGGAGGCAACTCGTCACCTTTACGGAGACGATCGATCTTCTCGTTGAATACCAATTTAACTGCGTCAAGTTGGTTACGAGCGTTGTCGATGATTTTGTTAACTTGGAACTCAAGGTCTTGCTCAAGAGGGATATAGTTCAACAATTCAAATGGAATTGTTTCGATATCCGCTACAGTGATGTTTTGACCTTTATTAAGAAGCTTTTGGCTTCCGTCTTCATTCAACAATACGCCAGTAGTGATTTTACCTACCAGGATGTCGCGAAGTTTTGAGATCGAGTTATTTTTGATAACGTTTTGCTCAACTGCCAAATCTTTTTCAAGTTTGCGTTTTTTCTCTTCGATGATTGAAGCCAAACGTTCGTCACGGTCAGCACCTTCACGAGAGTAAACTTGAGCGTCGATAACAGTTCCGTAAACGCCAGATGGAGCACGAAGAGATGTATCACGTACATCGCCCGCTTTTTCACCGAAGATCGCTCTCAAGAGTTTTTCTTCAGGAGAAAGTTGTGTTTCACCTTTAGGAGTTACTTTACCAACTAGGATGAAGCCTGGACGAACTTCCGCACCGATGCGAACGATACCAGAGCTATCAAGATCTTTAAGCGCTTCTTCACCAACGTTGGCGATATCGCGAGTGATCTCTTCTTTACCCAATTTCGTGTCACGCGCTACGCACTCGAACTCTTCGATGTGAATAGATGTGTAAACGTCGTCTTTCAACAAACGCTCAGAAATCAAGATAGAATCCTCGAAGTTGTAACCTTGCCAAGGAGTGAAGGCCACCAGGATGTTTTGTCCCAATGCCAACTCACCAAGCTCAGTAGAAGGTCCGTCAGCAACGATGTCGCCTTTAGAAACCTTGTCACCAACAGTTACGATTGGTTTTTGATTGAAGCATGTATTTTGATTCGTACGTTGGTACTTAGTGAGGTTGTAGATATCTACGTTCGCACCAAGTTCTCCGCCTTTAGCAAAACGACGGATAACGATACGAGAAGCATCTACTTCTTCAACGATACCATCATTTTGAACAACAACAGATGTACCAGAGTCACGAGCAACAAGTCTCTCAACGCCTGTTCCAACTAGTGGAGCGCGAGAACGGAGCAAAGGCACCGCTTGACGTTGCATGTTCGATCCCATCAATGCACGATTGGCATCGTCATGCTCTAGGAACGGAATCAAAGACGCCGCGATAGAAACCAACTGAGATGGAGAAACGTCCATCAAAGCTACTTTTTCTTTATCTACGATCTCATACTCACCGTCACGACGAGTGATTGTCGTTGCAGTTTGGATGGCTTTGTTTCCAGCTTCGTCACGAGCCGCAGGAGCGATGTAGTGACCAGCTTCTTCAAGAGCTGACAAGTAGTTGATGTCTTTAGATACAGAACCTTGATCAACTTTTCTGTACGGAGTCTCAATGAAACCGTAGTTGTTGATACGAGCGTAAGTAGCCAAAGATGCGATCAAACCGATGTTTGGTCCCTCTGGAGTTTCAATCGGACAGATACGACCGTAATGCGTAGGATGTACGTCACGTACTTCGAAACCTGCACGGTCACGAGTCAAACCGCCGGGTCCAAGAGCAGACAAACGACGTTTGTGCGTGATCTCTGACAACGGATTCGTTTGATCCATGAATTGAGACAATTGAGATGAACCGAAGAATTCTTTAACAACCGCGTTCACTGGTTTAGCGTTCACGAGGTCATGAGGCATCATTGTCTCAACATCTTGAAGAGACATACGCTCACGAATCGCACGTTCCATACGAACGAGACCAATTCTGTATTGGTTCTCAAGCAACTCACCTACTGAACGAACACGACGGTTACCCAAGTGATCGATGTCATCGATAACGCCGCGACCGTTTTTAAGGTCGATAAGAGTTTTGATAGTGCTCAAGATATCTTTGTGAGTAAGTGTTCTGTGAGAAGGAGGACACTCATCCATAGAAATACCGAATCTGTGATTGATCTTAATACGACCAACTTCAGACAAATCGTAAGTTTCTGGATCGAAGAACAAACGACCGAAGAATGTCGTAGCAGCTTCCAAAGTTGGAGGCTCACCAGGACGAAGGCGTTTGTAGATCTCAACCAAAGACTCATCTTTGTTAGTCACTTTATCAACCAACAACGTATTTCTTAGGTAAGGACCAACAGTCAAACCGTCGAAGAAGATCATGTAGAAGCTTTCGATACCAGCTTCGATCGCGCGACGGATGATCGCAGAGTTTAGTTCAGCATTCGCATCAGCGATGATCTCACCTGTAGATTCATCGATAAGTGGCTTAGCCAAAACTTTTCCATCAAGATCATCTGGTTCTACTTCAAGCTCAGTGATGTTGAGGTCTTTAATTTTTTTAACGATCGCACGAGTGATACGACGACCAGCCTTAACAAGTGCTTCACCTGTTTTAGGATCTAGGACGTCAGTCAATGCTCTTTGACCTGACATTCTCTCGATATCCAACTTACGGAAAAGTTTTCCACCTTTAACGTAAACTTCATCAAGATCGTAGAAGTACTCAAGCAATTGCTCCGCGTTGTATCCCAATGCTTTCAAAAGAATTGTCACAGGGAACTTACGACGACGGTCGATACGAACGTGGATCAAATCTTTTTGATCGAATTCAGCATCCAACCAAGAACCACGGTAAGGAATCACGCGTGCAGAGTAGATAAGTTTACCAGAAGCATTGTTTTTACCACCGTCGTGATCGAAGAACACGCCCGGAGAACGATGCAACTGAGAAACAACAACGCGCTCAGTACCGTTGATAATGAATGAACCGTTCGCAGTCATAAGAGGAATTTCACCGAGGTAAACTTCTTGCTCTTTTACGTCGCGAATAGAACGCGCTTCAGTTTCTTCATCAACATCGAAAACGATAAGACGAAGAGTTACTTTGATTGGCGCAGCGAAAGTCATACCACGTTGACGGCATTCGTCTACGTCGTACTTAGCTGGCTCAAGTGTGTAACTTACAAACTCAAGGCTTGCAGTGTTGTTGAAATCTGTGATCGGGAAAACAGATTTGAAAACGCCATTAAGACCAGCTTCGCCACGGCGATCTGGATCCATATCTTTTTGAATGAAAGCTTCATAAGAGCTCTTCTGCAATTCAATCAGATTTGGAATATCAATGACTTGCTTATTTTTCGCGAATGACTTTCTAACTCGAATGTTAGAAGCCGTAACTGGAGTTTTTTCCAATGTACTCTCCGTGATAAGAAAATCGGAACTTCACTTCGGGGGGAAGAAACCAAGACCCACATTAAATAAAAGGCAAGCATCTCAACCTACCCGAAGTTTTCAATAAATCAAGTGATTATAATGGTTTTGGCCCGCTTCTTGAATCTTTTGCGGGGGTAGTTCTGGGTCACCGAAGGCCGCCTTACAACGCAAATTTAGCTATTAAGAAATCAGACACGCGCTTCCCGCGCTCACCGCCCTTTGGTACCGCATCCTGCGGGGGCGGAGGTCTGATTTCTTAATAGCTAAATTTGCATTGCAAGGCTGATTCAGAGATCCAGAGTTATGTTCCGGAAAAAGGAAAAACAAGAAGATCTCCGGGAACTCAGAGATCACTTCGTTTATGCGTCAAGTAATTGTGTTCCTTAGGTATTTACCAAACCACCTGAACACTAACAAGGTTGGGCTTTTTGATTTTTGGTCCTTTAGCAATGAGCCTGGAAGTAAGGAATGGGTTCTATTAAATTCAGACCTCCGGCCCCGCAGGATGCGGTATTCCAGGCCGGCGAGCGCCGGAAGCGCGTGTCTGAATTTAATAGAACCCATTCCTTGCTTTCAGGCGGCCGCCGTTGCTAAGGGGCCAAAAAGCAAAAAGCCCCGTGTTTCCACGAGGCTTTCGGCAAAATCAATGTCAGAACAAAAACTACTTAACAGTAACTTTCGCGCCTGCAGCTTCAAGAGCTTTTTTGATTTTTTCAGCGTCTTCTTTAGTCGCGCCTTCTTTAACTGCTTTGCCGCCAGCTTCAACAAGAGCTTTAGCTTCAGCAAGACCCAAACCAGTCAAACCACGTACTTCTTTGATTACGTTGATTTTGTTCGCGCCAGCATCAACCAAGATAACGTCGAATGCAGTTTTTTCTTCAACAGCAGCAGCAGGACCAGCTGCAGCAGCTACAGGAGCAGCAGCAGAAACGCCCCATTTAGTTTCAAGCATTTTTACAAGTTCAGCGATTTCAAGAACTGTTTTCGCAGACAATGCGTCAACAAGTTGATCGTTAGTTAGAGACATTTAATCCTCCAGGGATTTAAAAAATTATTTAAAAATTCAAATATTCAGCACCATTTATCCCGAACAGTCGGGATGCAAGCAATTACGCTTGTGGAGCTTCTTCAGTACCAGCAGCATCGCCGCCGCCAAGTTTTTCAGCGTAAACGTTCAAGCATCTAGCAAGTGTAGTTGCTGGAGCAAGAAGTGTAGCCAAGAACATAGCGCGGAGTTGGTCTTTGCCAGGAAGAGTTGCCAAGAATTTAATCTTAGAATCATCCAAAGCTTCGCCATCCATCACACCTGATTTGATTTGTAGAACTTCAACGTCCTTAGCAAAGTCAGCAAGTGTTTTTGCAGTTGCGTTCACTTCACCGTATGAGAATACGATGGCGTTAGTACCTTTCATTGAATTAGCGAATGCTTTTTCAATAGCTGGGTGATCTTTGAACGCTCTTTTTGCAAGAGTGTTACGAACGACCTTCATCTCAGACTCAGCAGCATTCAATTTTTTGCGCAAGTTAGTAACTTGCTCAACCTTGATACCTTTAAAGTCTACGATGAAAGCCCCTTTAGCTTTTCCGAATTTCTCCGTGATTAGCTTAATCTCTTGCTCTTTATCTGCGCGAGTGATCATAAGTGAGCCTCCTTTCGTTAGATTTTCCCTCGATATGACTCGAGAGTCTGTGCGAATCAGGTTGGTTTGGAGGTTCTTGAATCCCAACGGATGTTGGAATTTTTGGAATACCTTTTTGCCTTATCTCGGCAGGCCCTTCACAAGCGAAGGATTAGATCCACAATTGGAAACCTACTGTCTCTGATCGCAATAAAACTTAATTAAATTTTTCATCGCTTTAAAGCCTCGATTAAGGCTGGGCTTCGAATTTATTTCTACTCCAGCTTTGCCGGAGTAGATGGCTCAAAGCCCTACAAACTGAACTATCCTACGATAGCTGCAGCCGCATTCGGTTCAATCTTAACACCAGGACCCATAGTTGAAGCTACAGAGATTGATTTAAGATAGATACCTTTAGAAGATGCTGGCTTAGCTTTAACTAGCGCGCCCAAAAGAACGAGGAAGTTATCACGAAGTTTAGCATCGCCCATTGATTTTTTACCGATACCAGCATGTACGATACCTGCTTTATCAACGCGGAAATCCAACTTACCTTTTTTCTCGGCAGTTACGGCTTCGCCAACGTTCATAGTCACAGTACCGATTTTTGGATTCGGCATCAAACCTCTAGGTCCAAGGATCTTAGCAACTTTAGAAACAGTCGCCATCATGTCTGGAGTCGCGATACATTTATCGAAATCCAACCAGCCACCTTGAATTTTAGCTACAAGGTCATCAGCGCCAACAAAGTCAGCACCAGCAGCTTTTGCTTCAGCCTCTTTCGGGCCTTTTGCGAAAACTACTACTTTTACGTCTTTACCAAGACCGTGAGGCAATGCAATCGCGCCACGAACTTGTTGATCAGATTGCTTAGGGTCAATACCCAAACGCAATGCTACGTCGATAGATTCATCAAACTTCGCTGGAGCGGACTCAACTACGAGTTTGAATGCTTCATCAACAGTGTATTTTTTTGCAGAATCAACCTTCTTAGAGGCTGCTGCGAATTTCTTACCTGCCATATGTCAACCCCTAGCCTTCCAGCTCGATGCCCATGCTCTTAGCTGTACCCGCAACTTGTGACATTGCTGATTCAACTTTCAAGCAGTTCAAATCAGGCAACTTCGTTGTAGCGATAGTTTTGATTTGATCTTGTTTGATTTTTCCAACTTTGTCTTTTTGAGGCATTTTGGAACCTGATTCCAATTTCAACGCCTTTTTGATCAAAGAAGACACCGGTGGTGTTTTAGTGATAAAGGTAAACGATCTGTCTTGATAAACAGTGATGATGATAGGGATGATGCTATCACCCAATGCTTGCGTACGAGCATTGAACTGTTTACAGAATTCCATGATGTTTACCCCATGCTGTCCGAGCGCCGGTCCAACGGGAGGAGCTGGATTAGCTTTCCCTGCCGGTATCTGCAGCTTGATCATTCCTGTAACTTTTTTTGCCATGACCCACTCCTGCAAGAGGATTTGTTTAAACTCCCAAGATCACCCAATGTGACCTCAAGAAAAATTATTGTTTTTCTACCTGAATGTAGTCCAACTCAACTGGAGTCGGTCTACCGAAGATGCTCACAAGAACTTTAAGCTTCGCTTTGTCCTCGTTAACGTCTTCTACTGTTCCCTGGAAGTTACTGAATGGACCGTCAACAACAGTCACATTCTCACCAACAGCGAACTTCACGCGTGGTTTTGGTTTTTCAGCAACGCCAGCCATTTGCTGTGTTACACGAAGAACTTCAGCCTCCGGAACCTCTGGAGGACGAGTTTTAGTACCACCCACGAAGCCGGTCACTTTAGACGAATTTCTAACCAGATGCCAAGTCTCATCATTCAAAAACATCTGAACGAAGATATAACCCGGGAAAAATTTACGTGATTTAACCTGTTTTTGGCCTTTTACAAGCTCCACTACGCTTTCCGCAGGGATCAAGATGTCGCCAAAGAACTCTTCCATTTTGGAAGTTTTGATCTTCTCTTCGATAGCTTTTTTAGCGGTGTTTTCACAGCTAGTCTGAACGTTAACGATGTACCATTTTTTTTCCATAGTCCGTTCCTTACTTCATTAGATAGTTAATAAAAAAGCCTGAGATCAAATCGAAAGTACTGATGATCACACTTGAGATCAAAACCATAACTACGCAAACCATAGTCATAGCAGTTGTGTCTTTACGTGAAGGCCAAACCACCTTACGAATTTCAGTCACAACCTCTTCGCCCCATGCGCGAACGCGTGGATTGAATTGTAGAGCTGCAAACAATACGAGACCGATTGCTACTGGAAGACCATGTCTTACCATATCCGAATCAGCGGCTCTCGCAACAACACCGAAAGCTCCAGCAAAAGCTTTGATGAGAAGATGAGTAGTCAAACCTACTAGCGCACCAGCAATAGCAAAACTTAGAGTCAAAATCTTAGCGTTGGCTTTTTCCATTGTTCCTCTTCCATGATGCAAAATTGGCAGGGGCGGAGGGATTCGAACCCACGACCTAACGATTTGGAGTCGTTCGCTCTACCGCTGGAGCTACACCCCTGCACTATCTTATTGATGATAATAAACCGCTCGACTGCGTTGCTTCGTCGGCGCTGTACATCTATGTACAGCTTTCTCCTCGCGCCTTGCGATCGATTTATTCTCATCAATAATCTCATTTTTTGATTTGCTTGAGACTGCAAATGCGTCACAAAAATTAATACTTTTATGAGATGCCAAGAAACACCGAGGGGGACCCTTTTGTCAAGGAGTCCCCCGGGCGATTTTTAATTAGCGAATGCTGCGTTAATCCTACTCAAGGATTTCAACAACTACACCGGCACCAACTGTGCGGCCACCTTCGCGGATAGCGAAGCGAAGCTCTTTTTCCATAGCGATTGGAGCGATAAGCTCAACTGCTACTTCTACACGGTCACCAGGCATAACCATTTCAGTTCCAGCTTTCAAAGTACAAACGCCAGTAACGTCAGTAGTTCTGAAGTAGAATTGAGGACGGTAACCATTGAAGAATGGAGTGTGACGTCCGCCTTCTTCTTTAGTTAGGATGTAAGCCTCAGCGCGGAATTTTTTGTGTGGCTTAACAGTTCCTGGTTTAACAAGAACTTGACCACGTTCAACGTCTTCTTTTTTAGTACCACGAAGAAGAACACCACAGTTGTCTCCAGCGCGACCTTCATCAAGAAGCTTACGGAACATTTCGATACCAGTTACAGTAGTTTTTTGAGTTGGGCGGATACCAACGATTTCGATCTCGTCACCAACTTTTACGATACCACGTTCAACACGGCCAGTAACAACTGTACCACGACCAGAGATAGAGAACACGTCCTCTACTGGCATCAAGAAAGTTTTCTCGATAGCACGAACCGGTTCAGGGATGTAAGTGTCACAAGCTTCCATCAATCTCATGATAGATGGACGACCGATGTCAGAAGTATCGCCTTCCAAAGCTTTCAAAGCAGAACCTTTTACTACTGGGATATCATCGCCAGGGAATTCGTACTTAGAAAGAAGTTCGCGAACTTCAAGCTCAACTAGCTCAAGAAGTTCTTTATCGTCAACCATGTCTACTTTGTTCATGAAAACAACTAGAGCAGGTACACCTACTTGACGAGCAAGAAGGATATGTTCACGAGTTTGTGGCATAGGACCGTCAGCAGAAGAAACTACCAAGATAGCTCCGTCCATTTGAGCGGCACCAGTGATCATGTTTTTTACGTAGTCAGCATGTCCTGGGCAGTCAACGTGCGCATAGTGACGATTTGCTGTTTCGTATTCAACGTGAGTAGTAGAGATAGTGATACCACGCTCTCTCTCTTCTGGAGATTTATCGATTTGATCGTATGACATTGCTTGCGCGTTGCCAGTTGCTGCAAGAGTAGTCGTGATAGCAGCAGTCAAAGTTGTTTTACCATGATCGACGTGACCGATTGTACCGATGTTAACATGCGGCTTATTACGGTTAAATTTCTCTTTAGACATAATTCCTCCTGCAGAGATTTTTTAAAATTAAATTACTTTAGCAAACACAAAAACTAATTAAACAAATCAACTTAGTGGAGCCCATGATCGGAGCCGAACCGACGACCTCACCCTTACCAAGGGTGTGCTCTACCACTGAGCTACATGGGCATCTTTATTTCCTGAATATTTGGAGCGGGAGACGGGTCTCGAACCCGCAACCCTCTGCTTGGAAGGCAGATACTCTAGCCAATTGAGCTACTCCCGCCCATCAGAAAAAAATGCCCGAGAAGAATCTCTTCCTCTCGCTCTCAAATTTCTCCAAGTAAACATTCAAAAAAATGGTGGGCAGGGAAGGATTCGAACCTTCGTAGACATAAGCCAGCGGATTTACAGTCCGCCCCCTTTAGCCACTCGGGCACCTACCCACTTGTGAATGCTTACTCAGAGAAATTTGGAGCTGGTTATGGGACTCGAACCCGCAACCTGCTGATTACAAATCAGCTGCTCTACCAATTGAGCTAAACCAGCTTACCTGAGATAACCGAAACGTTATATTGGATAAAATCTACAGTCGTCAAAGATAATTATTCATCAGACTGAGATTTTTTTCGATTTCCGCGCGGTGCGTGCTGCCTCAACGTCTCGGTTAGTGCCATTGCGGTGGCTACCGATGCGTTATATGAAGCCGAAGCGCTCGACTGCGGAATGAACGCTAATTCATCACACAATCTTTCGGTTGTCACCCTCATTCCTTTATCTTCCGCTCCGATCGCCCAAACAACCTTATCTGGCAGCTCGAGCTCAAAGATGGAACGCTTTCCACGAGGGCTTAATCCGTAAATCCAATAGCCTTGTTTTTTCAACTCTTCCGCATACTTAGCGAAGTTTGTCGTCTCCTCAACCGGGACATGTTCGACACCTCCGCAGGCCACTTTATGGACGGTCGGAGTTAGACCCACCGCACGGTCTTCGGGGATCAAAACACCATGCGCGCCGGTCAACCAGGAGGTTCTCAAAATCGCACCTAAATTATGGGGATCTTCGATACCGTCTAACATGAGAACTACTGACTTTTCATGTTTCTCTAGACCTTTGATATCGAAGTTTGGGGCTCCATCGACAAATAAAGCCGCCCCCTGATGGGACGATCCAAATTTATCAATTACAGACTCTTGTCTAGTCTCTACTTTCACTTTTGCCATGCGAGCAAGCTCTTCGATCTCACGAAGATCGGCTGAAGACTCCCAACCCGCCTTCAACCACATGCCTTTGATCATCTTAGGACGAACTGCCAAGACTTCTTTGATCGCATGATTGCCAACAACGATTCTCCACTCACGAGGAATATGATTCTCGGAGCGCGCATTGCTGCTTTGTTGAGGACGATTTCCACCCGCATGCTGAGGACGCCCAGATGACTGAGGACGGCCGCCACTTTGAGGACGAGAACCTGATTGAGGACGTGCGGATTTTTGCGGAGGACGAGAGTTATTTTTCTTCATATACTGCCATTACAAATTCTGTTGCTGCTTCTTTAATATTTTTTGCTTCTAGAATCGGGCGACCTACCACCAAGGCAGAAGCTCCATACTGGAGTGCTGCCTTAGGACCCATAATTCGCTTCTGATCGCCCGCGCTTGCCATACTAGTGCGAATTCCCGGAGTGACAAGATATAGACCGCGATTTTGTAAAAGGTCTAATTCATGAGGAGAGCAAACGATGCTGGAAAGGCCCGCCTCCTGAACTAAATTTGCCAATTCAACGACGTGCTGAGAGATCGACTGCTCCTTGAAATTAGAAGGAAGAGATTGCTCATCCCATGACGTGAGAATAGTCACTGCGAGAACACGGAAAGGCCTTTGTTCATTCAGTTCCCTTTCAACCTCAGCCATTTTTTTCAGGGCCTCAAGACCACTTAAAGCATGGACAGTGACCAAGGAAGCACCCGCCTCAAAACTCGCTCTGACGGCGGCTTCCATTGTGGAGGGAATATCGAAGTGTTTATTGTCCAAAAAAATGGGACCCTGCTTTGCGATCTCTTTGACGAAGTCCATTCCATATCTAAGACAGAGGCGGGGACCAAGCTTAAAGCCACCGACAATTTCAGACAGCTCCTCTGCAATTTTGAGGGCTTGCTCTTTTGTATCTACATCGAGAGCAAGGATGATTGGATTTTTCATCGGGCTTGCTTTGAGGTTGCGCTTCATAGCCTCTCCGGTTTGCACTTCAGCACCGCTGAAGAATGGACTGTCACTTCAACTCATTTGAAATGATTTTTAACTCTGAGTTCATCAGATTAAAGAAACAATATTCTATGCTAAAGATATATGAAGTGCCCTTATGAAAGTCAAATACGAGCCCCCCCTCTCCCCCCGTGACCGCTCGGACTGAGACAGCGATCCTCTCAAAATGATGAGCCCAACTTTGTGGACAGAACAAGCCTTGCAATCATCTTGATAGCTCAACAGTTCAACACGCCTTGTTAGTTGGAATCATTTGACCCCTCACTATCATTCCTTATTATCCGCCGCATGTTGATACTATTCCTTATAATGAAGTTTTGGTCCCCTGTTGAAGCCTCCCCCGCTTTACACCGCCATTTTCATGGCCTTCCGGATTTGGAAGCTTCTTCGATGGCTTATCCTGAAGAGTTTCGTTCAACTAAAGGCTTGGTCGCAGAACCTCCTCAAGCTTGGCATAATGCCTTGGCGATCGGTCCTCGCAACTTGGAATGGCTGAATCTTCTCAATGCTCATCGCAAACCTGAAGATAAGATTCAGCTTTCAAATCCAGGGTCCTCCAAAGGCATTCCGATGGAAGATCCGCTCCGTTATAATGATGCTCTATTAAATGAGCGCTGGATGCTGATTGAGAAAGATCTGCCACCGGAACTCAAAACCGTCTTACTGGGCACAGCCTCCCTGCCGACGTCACTCCCCGTCGACCTCGAGGTTTATCGCTTGTGGGCGCGGAAAATTGACGTGATTTACTCTCATTCATTGCGCTGGAATGGAATGCGCAAGAATATTCCCTACTTCCGCACTCAGAAGATATTCGATTTCCGCGGTCTTCGCTTTCTGGGAAAAATCGGCGATGAGAAACTCAAAGAAGAACTTCAAAACTACAAGTCTTTGCCAGTCGAAAGACAACAGCAACTTAAAGGCTGGGTTTGGGACGTTTGCTTCAATGCTACAAAGTGGGATCCTACTTGCGACACCTTGATGGAGAGAGCTCTTCGCAATAGCACTCTTTTTGAGATGTACAAAAAATATCAGGATCAGGCGCAAAGAAATTATGAAAAGCTTTTTGAAGTCACCAATCCTCGAAAAGATATTTACAGCTCTGCAGGTAGCTTGGTGATGGGTTTTAAGCCCAGCGAAAATGATGCGATCAATTTGTTCGTGAAAAACAATGTCGAAGCGGAATGGCAATGGACCACTGGCGGATTGAAGTTAAATTTTGACTCGAAAGCGGCTGCAAATATCCGATTCATCCCTGGCACTGTGGCATATGTGGAAGATGTTGGTGGCGACACAATCACCATGGACTCTCAGGTATCCATTGAGTCTTGGGACTCACAGTGGACAATTCGCCATGAGTATGGCCACGTACTGGGCTTTCCAGACTGTTATATTGAGTTCTGGGATGACACAGAGAAAGCATTTGTGAGTTATCAGTTCGACCTCGACAATTTGATGTGCAGTCGCGCTGGAAAATTCAATGAGCGCAATAAAAATGAGCTTTTCAAAGCTTATGCTGCTCCTAAGTTGTTGAAGCATGGTGCGTTTGCAAGGTAACACCCGATGATGTTCAGAATGTAATCGAAACTCTACTACAGAAGAGTTTCTTTTACTCTCCGATCTGGCGAAGATAGTTCAGTCGGAGGATTTATATGAACCTCAAAGCCATCACTCCCGTGATTATTTGTCTGCTTTTATTTTTTTCGAGTTTTATCTTCTCGAGAAATACGGAACCTAAAAAAGCTGAACCGACCTTTGCAAATCAAGGTTCTGCAACCCCAGACTTGAGAAAATAAAAGGCTCCGCTGATGCCGAGCCTTTTATCTAATCTGAAAATTAGTTGCCAACCTAGTAGAGCCCGTCACGAACAATGATCAGGGTATTCCATCCCATGACACGAATTGGATTTCCGTTCACGTCCCGCGCGACCCGGCCATTCATATTGAAAAGCGGCACAAGTCTTTGACCTTGCGCCAGGATTTTTCCGTAGATAATTTTCGCATTGTCTTTATGCAACCGAACACAGCCACCAGAAGCCCGGGTCCCTAGCTGTTTATAGTGATCCGGAGTTGTCGCATGGATCGCAATTCCACCGTTAAAAAAAGCGGCATACTCCATATGCGCCTCCCAAGTTTGCGAATAGTGATCTCGGATTAATTGATAGGGCGAAAACGTCCCGGCGGGAGTCACGGTCCAATACCAACGACCACTCTTGGCCCGTTCGTATTGTTCCCGCCCCGTAGAAACGGGCCAGACAGCCGTCGTCACACCATTTTCTGATACAGTCATTTGTTGAGCGCCATACCCGAACGCAGCCTTATTCACTTCGATGACAATCGCGTATTCTCGAAAAACGTCGATCCCGTCATTGGCGGCGATAGCCTCAGGACTAATCACCGGACGATTCATTTCCGTTCGTGGTGCCCCTACTTCCGCAGCAAGCTC
Organism: Bdellovibrio svalbardensis; assembly: GCF_029531655.1. NCBI lineage: Bacteria > Pseudomonadati > Bdellovibrionota > Bdellovibrionia > Bdellovibrionales > Pseudobdellovibrionaceae > Bdellovibrio > Bdellovibrio svalbardensis. The sequence goes on along the minus strand of NZ_JANRMI010000001.1, from coordinate 1,040,369 downwards.
GTCCGGAGTCATTAAGTCATCCAGCTGTGGTGAACCGTTAAGACCATCCTCTGCAAGACTGGAAGAAGCGGCTATGAACAAGAAAAAGGAAAGAATTAAAGCTCTCATCAGACCCTCCCAAATATTTGGTCAGTTTGTTTAGCTTACGTCCTCCATAGCTCTAGGAATAATATTCTGCTCGGGTTTTGAATCGGTCAAAATGAAATAAAAAAACGGAGGGTTATCCCCTCCGTTTGACAAATTTCCAGATTTTTTTTGAAACATGGTTCACTCTCTCAAGACTTATGGTCCCTTTGATTGTGAGTTCATTCCATTTACTAAATTAGTACGATTTAGCGAAAAGCACCCATTTCGTTGCAGGCTTTCCAGAGAAGATACAATTACCTTGAACAGGCTCTTGATTCAAAGGAATACAGCGTGGAGTCACTTTCAACGTGGCAAGCAAGTCATGACCAATACCTTCTTCACACCAAGGTACAAGTGCAAAGCCTGGCGCCGAAGTCTCATCGTTGCCCTTGAAATAAGCTTCAAAGTCCGCCAAAGAAGTCACACGTTTGATGTTTTCGTCTCTGAATTTTTTCGCCTTTTCAAACAAGCCATCTTGAATTTCCTGAAGAGTGCTTGAAATGTTTTGGACAAAGGCATCACGCGCCTGACCGGCTTTCTCTTTTGGTCCACGATCACGTCGACCGACAAAGACTTCGCCTTTGGCCATATCACGAGGCCCTACTTCAACACGTACAGGAACACCTTGTTTGATGTACTGCCATGCTTTATCACCACCGCGCATATCGCGGTCGTCGACTTTGACACGAACTGCGCCGCCAGAATAGCTTTGCGCCTTCAATTCCTTTGCAAGACTTTGTACGTACTCGAGAACTTGTTTTTTCTCTTCATCATTGCGATAGATCGGAATGATTACGACATGCAATGGGGCGATTCTTGGTGGAACAACGAATCCGTTGTCATCACTGTGGGTCATGATCAAACCGCCGATAAGACGAGTTGAAACACCCCATGAAGTCGTCCATGCCGTTTCTTCTTTGCCTTCAGCACTTAGATACTTAATGCCAGAGGCTTTTGCGAAGTTTTGACCTAAGAAATGCGAAGTGCCCGCCTGCAATGCCTTGCGATCTTGCATCAATGCTTCGATCGTATAAGTGTCAACAGCACCCGGGAATCGTTCATCACTGGTTTTCATACCCTTGATCACCGGCATCGCCATGTACTGCTCAGCAAAGTCAGAGTAAACGTCCAACATCTGCAAAGTTTCTTCCTGAGCTTCTTTCGCCGTGGCATGAACTGTATGACCTTCCTGCCATAGGAATTCTGCCGTTCTTAGGAACATACGTGTACGCATTTCCCATCTCATGACGTTACACCACTGATTGATCAACACTGGCAAATCACGGTAAGATTTCACCCATTTTGCAAATTGGTGACCGATGATCGTTTCGCTGGTTGGACGAATGATAAGAGGCTCTTCAAGTTCGCCATCAGGAACAAGTTTGCCATTTCCATCACCCTTCAAACGATGATGAGTGACAACTGCGCACTCTTTCGCGAATCCCTCTACGTGTTCAGCTTCTTTTTCCAAAAAGCTAAGTGGGATCAAAAGGGGGAAGTAAGCATTCACATGTCCTGTATCTTTGAACATACGATCAAGAACGGCCTGCATGTTTTCCCAAACCGCATAACCCCAGGGTTTAATCACCATACAACCACGAACTGGAGAGTTTTCAGCCATGTCAGCTGCGGTGATGACCTGTTGGTACCACTCAGGATAGTTTTCAGAACGTGTAGGTGTAATCGCTGTATCTGCCATGTTGTTTCTTTCTAAAAAGTCTTAACTTAGTAAATATTAATTATCTTTGGAATCAATTCCGTAGGCTTTGATCTTACGGTGAAGGTAACTGCGTTCAAGCCCGATCACCTCTGCCGTGCGACTGATATTCCCACTGTTTTCGGCGATCTTCTTAAGAAGATATTCCTTTTCAAACTGTGCGCGAGCTTCTCGGAAGGTCGAAAGATCCTGCAAATCCATAGATTTGCCATCCCCTTGATCCACTAAGCCAGCAAAACGCACGTCGTGAAGATCGACGAAGTCTCCAGGAGTAAGAATATACACGCGCTCGATGAAATTTTTAAGCTCACGCACATTCCCTGGCCATTGGTATGAAATCATATGTGCCATTGCCTGCTCTGAGAATGCCTTTTTAGGGTATCCGCTTTCGCGGGCGACATTATCAGCGAAGTAAGAGCTCAAAACCGGAATATCTTCAGCGTGCTCTTTCAAAGAAGGCACACGGAATGGAATCACGTTCAAACGGTAGTACAGGTCTTCTCTGAAACGACCCTCTTTAACTTCTTTGTCGAGATCCTTACTGGAAGCGGCGATCACACGCACGTCATTCTCAACAGTCTCTGTGCTTCCTACGCGAGTATATTTTTTCTCGTCCAGGTAAGCCAAAAGCTTCGCTTGGGCCTCTTTGTTCATCTCTGCAATTTCAGCGATAAACAGAGTTCCGCCAGCAGCCAGATCCAACTTTCCTTTTTTTGTGCGCTCAACGCCAGGCATAGCCCCTTTTTCAATCCCGAAGATTTCTGAAGCCAAAAGATCTTCCGGCACGCCACCGCAGTTGATGTCTACAAAAGGACGGCTGGCACGAGGGCTCATGTAATGGATATTTTCGGCAACTAGTTTTTTACCAGAGCCCACTTCCCCTTGGATCAAAACCCAAGAGTTTGTTGGCGCCACACGCGCGATGATCTGCTTGGTCGCGATGATCGCGGGAGCTTCCCCAATCAAAGCGATCGATTTTCTAAGTTTGTTCAAAAGAAGAGCTTTCTCTTCTTTTTGTTGTTGGTAGCTCATGATGTTTGAAATCACGATCAGGATCTTATCCATCGACAACGGCTTTTCGATAAAGTCCCAGGCGCCAAGCTTGGTTGCTTTTACAGCGGTCTCAATCGTTCCGTGGCCAGAGATCATCACAAATTCCACATGAGGGAATTCTTTACGAGCCAAGGTCAAAACTTCGATACCGTCGTATTTTCCTGGCATCCAAATATCCTGGAAAACGATATCAGGCTGAACCTCGCGGATCGCTTTCAATCCCGACTCCCCATCATGTGCCAAGAAAACCTGGTAGCCTTCGTCTCTTAAAGAGGCCGAAAGCACATCACGAATCGGAGCTTCGTCGTCGATAATCAAAATTTTAGTAGATAGAGCCGTCATAGCGACCTTCTTTCGTCATTGTATCGGCAAATGCCGATACCACAGTTTACTCTTCAGATGGCTTCCAAGCGCCAACTTCATTCACGGGCATTTCGATCACCATCTTCACCCCTTTAGGCTCATTCGCAGTAGCGCGGATGAAACCGTTATGGTCTTCGATGATTCTTTTCACGATGGCTAATCCTAATCCAGTTCCACTCTCTTTTGTAGAGTAGTAAGGCTCAAAAATGCGATTTCGATCCGCCGCAGGGATGCCTTCGCCGTTATCTGCCACTGTCAGGCGCACGGTTTTGATGTCGCGGTCGTAACGGGTGATAATTTGCACAGTTGGTTGTGGCTCTTTCGCAACAGCCGACACCGCATTATCAACCAGATTGACCAAAACCCGCTTGATCTGATCAGGGTCGAATTTAAAATCAGGCAATTCGAAGTCTTGAGCAAAATCAAAATGAACCTGTGGATGAGCTTGGCGATATAACCCCAAGGACTCCTCAACCACTGAATTCAAATTAGCCACCACCGGACGAGCCTGAGGCAAACGGGCAAAATTAGAAAACTCATTCACAAGATTTTTCAGGCCATCGACTTGCTTAACAATCATAGTCGTACATTCGTTGAATGCAGGATCCGTGATGGAAGCACCAAATTTTCGTTGCAATCGCTCTGCAGACAGCTTGATCGGCGTCAGAGGATTTTTAATTTCATGGGCAATACGACGAGCTACTTCCGTCCATGCTGCCGCCCTTTGGGCGTTCTGCAGTGGTGTCATATCGTCAAAGACCAGAATTTTACCAACCTCTTGGCCTTTTTCGTCCTTCAAAATTGAAAGACTCATTTGCAGAGGAATCGCTTCACCATGAACATTGATACGCAGTTCTTTCTGGATACTTTCGACTTTATTATCCTGCATGTTCTTAAGAAGTTCTGCAAAAGTACGGAAATATTCCAAAGTCAAAAGGTCCCGAACTGAATAGCCAATATGCTTTTCCGGATCGACTTTTAACAACTGCGCCGCACGACGATTGATGGTCGAAACCATGCCGGATTGATCGACGGAAATAACGCCGGTATTGACGTTCTTCAGAACTGTATCTGTATATCTGGCATGCTCATCGAGTTTTTCCAGAGTTTTCTCCAGAGTCACAGTCATCTGATTGAAGCTTGCAATCAGATCATTGATCTCTTCAGAACCCGACTTAATATCCAAGGTCGTGTAATCCCCACCCGCGACTCGCCGAGTGGCTCGGCCCAATTGCACGATCGGAACTGATAACTGTTTGGCCAAATAAAACCCAAACCAGGTTGCCGCAAGCAGAATCACAAAGGTCATCAAAACCAAGATGATCAGATAAATCGATTTTAAAGGATACTCCAGGGGATTGATATCGCGGAACTCATCATAGGCTGTCGAGATATCATCCATCTTTGAAACAAGGGAGAGAGGTAAAAAACTTGAAACGACGATGGCGCCGCGATCAGCACCCTCTTTCACTGGAACAATAACCCGCACTAAGTTTCCATCCCCAAATTGATGGATGATGCTGGCTTCGGCCTGAACCTTGATCCCTTTTTGCAGGAACTCAAGCGAAACCGCCGGGACTGTCGGGACTGTGTCGTCTTCGGCAGAAACCACGATGCGCTTGCCGAAAAGTGATGGGTAGTACTCCACCGCATCCAGACTGAACTCTTTACGCAGGGTCTCGATCTTGTTCTTTACCTCGTTAGAGTTGTGCAGGGGGCGAACCGCATCCGCAATCTGATGGGCAAAGTGGTAGTTCTTTTTCTTGGCATTGAAGTAGTAAGCATTGGTGACTTCGATAGAGCTTTTAAGAACCCCCGCCATCTTGGCGCTAAACCATTTATCGAAGCTCGAATTAATATAGAAGACTGAAATAATAAACATCAGCACCGTCGGAACGAAGCTGAAGGCCACAAAGGCTGCGATCAATTTGGCTTTAAGACTGGAACCAAAAAGCTTGCCCTGTCGTTCAACGAAAACCTTCACGACATTGCGGAAGATCATAAACAACAAAAGCAAAAGTAAAACGATATTGAAATTTACGAGACCGAAGAAAAAGATACTGTGAACGAATGGCAATTGCTGGCTTGTCGCAAAAAGACGGATCTCAAACCATGTGAGCAAAACGAATAAAAATGACACCAAGAGAACAATAATGATTTCTCGGCGGCGTTTTTTGAACTCCTGAGGACCAGAAGGAAGAAATTCATCCTTTAAAGGTGTCTTGTCATCCGAACTCACAGCACGTCCTTGCCAAATACACTTAACAGTTGCACCCCGGCTCCGCCAGAGCGCCCCGCTCCGACTTGGTCGGAGCGTAGACAACTATCCTAGATTACTTTTTAGCTTTTTTCGCTGGTTTTTTTGATTTCGCAGCGGCTTTGGGTGCAGTCTTTTTTGCGGCTTTCTTAGCAGGAGCGGCTTTAGCCACTGGAGCTGTCTTCATCATCTTCGCAGTTCTAAGAGCTGCTGGGATTTCTTGAGTGAGGCCAATCATTTCCATTACAACTTGAGCCGCTTCCGCGCCTTTATTGCCATGTTCACCACCAGCACGAGCCAAAGCTTGCTCTTCGTTTTCAGTCGTCAATACACCAAAACCGATTGGTTTTTTGTAGTCCAGCATCAAACGAGTTACGCCGTCAGTGACAGAGTTGCAGACATAATCGTAGTGAGAAGTTTCCCCACGGATCACCGCGCCCAAAGCAATAACACCGTCACAACCAGCATCAAGGAATGCTTGGCAAGCCAAAGGAAGCTCAACGGCACCCGGAACCAAGGCTGCAAAAATCTCTACACCCTCACAAGATTCTAGGTAGCTAATAGCGCCTTCTTCCAACTTTTCAGTGATTTCGTTATTCCAGCGTGCTGTTACAACACCGACTTTGATATTTGCCATTAGTTAGCCCCTTTACAGTTTTCAATCGAAACAATTTCAACAATTTCCAAATCAAATGCTTTCAAACCGACTTTTTTCTCTGGCTTATTGGTGATCAGGCGAATTCTGTTCGCGCCGATCTCGCGCAAAATCTGTGCGCCAATGCCATAGTCTCGTTCATCCATAAGCGGAGTTGTGGGACGAATGTCTTCCAATCCCATAAGAACTTGCAGCTCTTGCGCCAAGCCTTGCGTGCGGTTGTTACCACGAAGCAGAACAAAAGCACCGCTGCCGGCCTCTTCGATCATTTTCAAGCTTTCAACGACAGACGAAGCTCCACGCTGCAAAGCGGACATGAAGTCTCTTGTGAAGTTGTCGACATGCACGCGAATCAAAGTCGGTTGATCTTTTTTGATCTCGCCTTTTTGAATAACGAGATGTTCAAGACCATCCACCGTGCTGCGGAAGACACGCGCCTTATAGTTCTCACCAAAGGACGCCGGCAAGCTGACGCTCGAAAGCTCTTCGACCAAAGTTTCATTAGCCAAACGGTATGCGATCAAATCAACGATCGTCCCGATTTTAATATTGTGCTTTTTGGCGAACTCCTTCAAATCAGGAACACGCGCCATGCTTCCGTCTGGATTCATGACCTCGCAAATGACTGCGGCTGGATTCAATCCCGCAAGGCGGGCCAAATCCACGCTGGCTTCCGTATGACCGGCACGCTTCAACACGCCACCTTGTTGCGCACGAATAGGGAAGATATGTCCCGGCATATGTACATCAGAAGGTTTGGCATGAGGATTTGCCGCCACTTTACAAGTATGCGCGCGATCCGCCGCCGAGATCCCCGTGCTAATACCCTCTGCCGCTTCAATACTGACCGTGAAGGCCGTTTTGTTTGGAGCGTAGTTGTACTCATCGCGAACCATCAGAGGCAATTGCAAACGATCCATTTGTTGTGGAGTCATACACAAACAAACCAATCCACGAGCTTCTGAGATCATAAAGTTGATCGACTGAGCATTCACGTGATCAGTCGCAAGAATAAGGTCGCCTTCGTTTTCACGATCTTCGTCATCCACCAAGATAACAATCTTGCCAGCGCGAACATCGTCAAGAATTTCAGGGATTGTATTGAATTCCATTTTAGTCCTTCTTTACTTCCAACGAACGTTGAATTGCACGAGCCATATAATCAGGCTCAACATTCAAGCGGCTGCCTTTTGTTAAATCACCCAAGTTGGTGCGTTTGATTGTTTCTGGGATCAGACACACAGAAACGGTGTCATCCTTAAGTTCATTAACGGTCAAGCTCACTCCATTCAGAGTAATGCTGCCTTTTTTCCATACGTAGGGCAAAATCGAATTTTGAACTTTGACGTCCAGAAAGAAGGATTCCCCTTCATGCTCTGCCCGCAAGACTGTCCCGAGACTGTCGACATGACCAGTGACAAGGTGCCCATGGATTCTGTCGCCGAAACGCAAAGATCTCTCGAGATTGACCTTTTTACCCAGCCAGCTCGAAGGATTCCATTCAAGGACCTTAATGGTTTCCGCTGCCAGAGCGAAAGTCATCTGAGTGTCGTCGAACGCCTCAACGGTCAAGCAAACGCCATCACAGGCAATGCTGTCGCCGAGCTTTATGTCGTCGAATTCACTGGGTTTTTTGATTTTTACACGATAGGCATTAACAAGCTCTTCCGAACTGATAATGGGCATGACGGACTCTACGATTCCAGAAAACATAAGGGCCTCTAGCTTGATGGCCGAGACCCTACACCGACACTCTGAGAATGGCAAGATTTTGATGACCCTTCTGAGAGTAAAACCCACTCTGAAAACCAGAGTGAAATAGCTACCTTACGAGGCCTGGCGCCCCAGTCCTATCTACCGCCTGTAGGCTTGGTAGCTACAGCACCTGGAGCTGCTGAATTGGACGCTACATTTGAGCCGGAGGTTGGCTGAACCCCTGCTCCTGGTGGAACATAGTCGGCGGCATGGAACTTCGAAAGCTTCACTTTTGCGCCAACAACCGCGTTGTAATCGTTTTGCTCGATCACTTTGCCGCGAGCAATTTCATCCCCCACATAATCAATCTCGATTTTCGCCACAGCTGCATTCGCAGCGGCACCACCACCAAGATATTTTGAATTACATGGTTCGCCGTCCCAGTAGTACTCTTCGTTATAAACCAAGAGTTGATCGCCCACTTCCAAGCCCACGTCAGCACCGCCGACAATAATCAAATGGGTATCGTGATTGGCCATCACACGAGTGTACCATTCATCCTTCTTAAGCTGCTCGCTCAAGCCACTCACTGCTTTTGCCAATGCCGTTTTTGAAACGGTTGCCAACGGAGTTTGATAATAAGCACTTGGTCCCACACTCAGTGCACCAAAATTCAAAGAAAAATTCACAGATGTTTTAGTTTGCTTCGAGGTCACGTTCGCCGCGCCAACCACAGTCGAAGTCAATGGGCGTGTCGCCACCATGGAAAGATCCAATTGCGCAAACTGCAAATTCAATCCCGCTGACGCCAACCCATTCGTTGGATAAGCACCCGCTGGAGTAAATCCAAGCGTAATACCGCCGCCGCCAATCAGTTCAAATGAGTTCACAGCACCCGCAATTTTCACTTGCGGAAGATTTGCCATACACCAAGCTGTCTGTGCATATTGCACTTCATAGTTGCTCTTGCCGGCCTCTAACGCTGACGCCTTCATCATGGCACCGTCGGCTTTCGTCAGATTAAACATGTTGGTATCACCGTTGGCATTTGTGGTTGAAGTCGCCGGAGCTGTGGCAATCGGTGGCGCATATTTAAAAGCGAACTCTTTGCTTTCTTGAAGCACACCATAAATTTGTTGATTCGCAACAAACTGGAAGTCAAAAGAAGCTCCACCTGGAAAATTGATCGCACTGGATCTGATGGCTCCCATGTCGACAATCTTTTTAAGCACGCGAGCTGGAGGCTGCGCGGCCTGTTGCTGACACTTCTGGTTTCCCATCGTCATTGCAGCGCCTGCGATCAGTACTGCGATTTTTCCGTAGGTCTTCATAGTGCATATCCCTTTCCCGTCGGTCGTCATAACCTTGAGAACAAACTGTTAGTGCGGTTCTCACACAGTATACGGATTATGGTCCAGGAACTTAAAATGCAGCTAAGTCTCCAGAAGAATTAAGAAAAGAAAAACTAGTTTCACGCTGAGACACGCTAAGTGTTGGAATTAATTTAGAAGTCAAAAAATAAGGAGTTTTAAAAATAATTTTGCTTGTCGAAACATTAGACTGTTTCCTCTAAAAGAAAAGTCATCACCACTAGAGTGGAAATTCTAAACGACCAAAACTTTTGCGAAAATCTTCCACCTACCAAAAATAAGGCTGGTCAAAAAGGTTCAGCCGCGAGGCGGAAGGTTTTTCGCGAAACGCAGGCGTGGCAGCGCCACGCTGAAGTGAAGCGAAAAGCCTGACAACGAAGTGGATGGACCTTTTTCACCAGCCGCCTAGAAGGAACCGCCGCCTGATAGGATAATGAAATACTGCACTTCATCGTCTGGCAGCTTGACGTCATCCTTATCAGTGCGCGTGTTGTAGTAATGAGTGACTTGCGCGCCACCGCCGATGCTAAGACCACCAAAATTAAATACCAACCCCGCCTTGCCGAAAGCACCATTTGAATCTTCACTGGCAAATCGCAAACCCGGGCCGGCAAACAGATCGATGCCAAATCCACGGCCTTCAGTAAATAAAGATCCCTGGAAGATTAACGACGTATCGAGACCGTAGACAGATTTTATGGTGGAGCCAAATTGTGTAAAGATGGAATTTCTCCAGTTCAGCCACTCTTTCATCCACCAATTGAGACCGAAATCTATCTCTGTGTAGGAGTTGCCATTGTAAGTACCCACCCCACCGCTCAAATCATAGGTGAAGGCAGAACGACTTTGGGCAAACGACTTAGTGGAAAAAGCTAAGAGACAAAAAAGAACCACGATGAGTTTTTTCATATCTCCATTCTTAGAACTAGTTCATCGCCAGTCAATATGTTGCTCATGGGGCCTTAATCCTCAGTCACTTTTCATTTGAGGCATTCTGGAACTCCACAGAGGATGAGATGCAATCCATCACAGTTTATCTGGCATCAATTCTGCTTAGAGTAAGGAAACAAACAGGAAACCGATGAAAGATGGGGCGCTATGATCTTTAACAGAATAACCATGTTGAGCGCTTTGGCTTCCGTCACAATCTTCAACTCCTTAGCCGCGGAGGCATTAATCTCATCGGAGATCGAAGCCGCATCAAAGCTTCTTGGTGCCAATCTGGTAAATGAATTTACCTTTGACGAAGGAAAAACAACTCTAGACGAACAGACTCGCGCTGAAGTTCGTTCGTTCATCAAAGAGGCCAGCAAAAGAGGAGAAATCACCGAAGTTAAAGTGGCAGTCTGGGCTGACAAAGAATACTCCACGGAGCCTACACGGGAACAACCCGCCGATGTAAAACTCAGCGAGGCCCGTGCCAGATCGATGAGGGATTATCTCACTCAAGATCTGGCTTTGAAAAATGTCAGCAGCTACAACATGAGCGAACGCCCCAATCCCCTGTTTAAAAACATTAAAGTCTCGAGGGGTACGGCATCTGAAAGCTATAGCATGAACAATGACTACATCTTCACGCGAGTAAATAAGTCGAAGGCCGTGATTATGATCTATCTTCGCTAGAGCGCAAACGCCGGTATAATGTTTTTCGATCAATTCCCAAATCTCGTGCTGTTTTATCTTTGGCACCGCGATTGATTTCCAGGGCGTATTGAATATATTGCTGGGTAATCTCTTCGATAGGCAGAATTTTTTTATAGGGATTTTTATCAACCAAAAATTGCTGCAAGCTTTCAAAAGTAGATGGCAGGACGCTGGCTACCTCCGAAGAGGACTTCAGCAACCGCAGGTCTTCCCTTTGAATAACATGGGTCGAGCAAAGAACAACTGCCCGCTCAATTAAGTTTTCCAGCTCGCGCACATTACCGGGCCAAGAGTGGCTCATCAAGGACTCTATCGCATCAGCGCTGAAGCTGCTTAGTACTTTGCCGTTTGCACTCGAGTAGCGCCTTAAAAAGTGATACGCCAACGGCATAATATCCTCATGCCGTTGCCGCAATGGCGGCACCTCAATCGAAATCACATTTAAACGAAAATACAAATCTTCGCGAAAGGACTTTCGTTTAATAGCCTCTTGAAGGTTTTCGTGAGTGGCACAAATGATCCGAATATTGATCGGTCTGTAGGTATTCTCTCCGACTCGCTTGATTTTTCGTTCTTGTATAACGCGCAAAAGTTTTGCCTGCAGGTTGAGGTCCAAATCCCCAATCTCATCTAAAAATAAGGTCCCACCTTCAGCCTCTTCAAAAAGCCCCATGCGTGAAATGCCCGCTCCGGTGAAGGCCCCCTTGGCATATCCGAAAAGTTCTGACTCGAGGAGGTTCTCTGGAATTGCTGAACAATTGAGGGGAATAAAGGCTCGACTCTTGCGTTTGCTCAAATCATGAATCATCTGTGCAATGACTTCTTTGCCCGAGCCGCTCTCTCCTAAAATTAAAACGTTGGCCGAGCTTTCTGCGACCCGCTTTGCCAACTCAACTGCTTCAATGAAGGCGGGGCTTTTCGCAATGACTTCCTTGTGATTCAGCATAGGCACTTCCCATTCATTTCGTCTTTTTAGGAATAGCGTAAGTCCCATTTTTCCCCAATGAAATACCTCGGCCCTTGCTTCAAAGCATAAGGAATGTTTATTGCTTCATGTTATAGTAGTGAATGAACGCATCAACAAGGAGGCCACTATGTTAAGAGCCGCAATTGCATTCTTTATTTTGGCTATCGTCGCATTCGTTTTGGGTGCCGGAGGTATTGCCGGCATGTCGATGGAGATTGGGCGCTTACTGCTTATCGTGTTCCTGGTGTTGGCTGTCATCAGCTTCTTCATCAATATGATGGGGCGTAGAGGACATCGATAAACGACAGTTCAATTTTGCCGCAATCTGGGAGATTTTCCCCAGTGATCTTCTCCCTTTTTGCGACGCCCAAACAACAAACCAGAAAACAAAAGGGCCCTCCGTTAAGAAAGCCCTTTTCATTCTAGATCTCTATTTATGAGAGCCTGATTGCGAACCTGGCTTCTGAGAGCTGCTGCTGCGATCAGAACTTGGAGACCTTTGACTGTCTCTTTCTGAACGATTCATGTTACCACCAGTGCGCTGTTCACTTCTTCTGTCTTCCGGTTTTTGTGATTTAGAAGTTGAAGACTCTGAAGCGCCCGGTCTGTTAGTTCTTTCTGTTCCCAATGATTCCTCCTTGTTGGTGTATAAGCGTCGTTGCTTATACACCACGGAGTAAGCAAAAGGTCTGCCAACGTTAGAATGTCAAATGATTGTCCGCCGCACTGACTTTCACAGTGTCACCTGACTTCACTTTTCCCGCGATCAATTCTTTGGAGAGAGGGTTTAGCAACTCCGTCTGGATGACACGTTTCAACGGACGCGCACCATAAATTGGGTCGTAACCTTTCTTCGCCAAGAATTCGATCGCCTTGTTGTCAAAGTCGATGGCGATCTTCTTCGCTCTCAATCTTTGCGCCACAAGATCCAACTGCACCTTCACAATGCCCGCAATTTGATTTTCGCCCAAAGAGTTGAAGATCACTGTTTCATCAATACGATTCAAGAACTCTGGACGGAAATGATTTCTCAAAGCATCCAGAACCGCTGAACGTTTTTGTTCTTCGCTCATGTTGAGATCCAAAATCGCTTGCGAACCCACATTTGAAGTCATAATCAACACGGTGTTTTTAAAATCCACAGTGCGCCCCTGACCATCTGTCAGTCTGCCGTCATCCAAGACTTGCAATAAAATATTGAAAACATCAGGATGCGCCTTCTCAATTTCATCCAAAAGGACCACGCTGTAAGGACGGCGACGAACAGACTCCGTCAGCTGGCCGCCCTCTTCATAACCCACATATCCCGGAGGAGCTCCGACCAAGCGAGACACCGCATGTTTCTCCATGTACTCACTCATATCGATGCGTACTACGGCTTGCTCATCGTCGAAGAGAAACTCTGCCAAGGCCTTCACAGTTTCGGTTTTACCAACCCCTGTTGGACCCAAGAAAATAAAGCTTCCAATAGGACGATTTGGGTCCGAGATTTCGGCACGAGCCCGACGAATCGCATCTGCCACGATTTCCAAGGCATGATTTTGTCCAACCACACGTTTTTGCAATTGCTCTTCCATCTTAAGAAGCTTTTGCGTGTCACTTTCCAACATTTTACTGACTGGAATACGTGTCCACTTCGCGACGACTTCCGCGATATCCTCTGGGCCGACTTCCTCTTTCAGCATACGGCTTTCAGAAGAGGTCTTTTGCTCTTTGCTACGATCTTCCATGGCCTTTAGTTTGCGCTCGGTTTCAGGAAGCTTGCCGTATTTCAACTCAGCCGCCTTGCCTAAATCCCCCTCGCGTTCCGCTTTGGAAATAGCCACCTTAAGATCTTCGATATCAGCTTTTAATTTTTTAATTTGTGAAATGCCGCCTTTTTCAAACTCCCACTTTTCGCGAACAAGTTGATTCTTGGCGGTTAATTCAGAAATTTCTTTATCAATGACGGACAATCGATCCTTCGACGCCTCATCCTTTTCTTTCTTCATCGCCTCTTTTTCAATACGAAGCTGCATCAATTCTCTTTCGATCTTGTCAATCTCCTCAGGAACTGAGCGAGTTTCAATACCGAGTTTGCTGGCGGCCTCATCGACCAAGTCGATCGCTTTGTCCGGCAAGAAGCGGTTGGTAATATAGCGACGAGAAAGCTTCACAGCCGCGACCAGGGCAGAGTCAGTTATACGAATTCCATGATGGACTTCGTATTTTTCCTTCAACCCACGCAAGATCGTAATCGCATCCTCTTCGTTCGGCTCCTCGACCATCACGGTCTGGAAACGACGTTCAAGGGCCGCATCTTTTTCAATATATTTACGATACTCATCCAAAGTCGTCGCCCCGATACAGCGAAGTTCGCCGCGCGCCAAGGCAGGCTTTAGCAATTGCCCGGCATCCATGGCACCTTCGGTTTTTCCAGCGCCGACCAAAGTATGAAGTTCATCAATGAACAAGATGATCTGTCCATCGCTTGAAGTGACTTCTTTAATTACAGCCTTCAAACGGTCTTCAAATTCGCCGCGATACTTCGCTCCGGCAACCAAAGCCCCCATATCCAAGGCCATTAATTTTTTGCCAACCAAGTTATCTGGAACATCATGCTTTAAAATTCTTAGAGCCAAGCCTTCGGCAATGGCAGTTTTACCAACTCCAGGCTCCCCTATAAGGACCGGATTGTTTTTAGTACGACGAGACAATACCTGAACCACACGACGGATTTCTTCATCACGTCCAATGACAGGATCAAGTTTTCCTTCCGCAGCCAATGCTGTCAGATCTTTCGCATATTTACGCAAAACTTCGTATTTATTTTCAGGATCATCATCAGTGACTTTTTGATTGCCACGCATTTCCGTCAAAGCGGTTTTTACTTTATCAGTGTTAATGTTGAATTTTTTAAAGAGTGCTGAGATTTCCGCATCCCCAGACTTCAACATCCCCAAAAAGAAATGTTCAGTCGAGATGTAAGCATCCCCCCACTCGGCCGCCTCTTTTTCAGCGGCGGTAAAGATCTTTTCCAAACGGGGGCTGGCGAATTGCTTTTGACCTCCACCCGACATTTGCGGAAAACGATCCACCTTCTTGCGAAGGTCACCCAGGAAATCGGCTTGCGGAACTGTCAATTTGTCCAACAGGCGCGGGACGATCCCTTCAGACTGCTGCACCAGTTCCAAAAGAAGATGTTCAGGCTCGACAGAGGGATTGCCTTTACGCTCAGCCAATTTAGCCGCCGCCTGCATGGCCTCCTGGCTTTTTCGCGTCATTTTTTCAATATCATTTGCCATAGTTCCTCCAGCCGATTACATCAGGCTGATACCGAGCTAATGCTGGGCATTAGCCTGCTTCATTCTTAACCTAAGGATGAGTCTTAATCCGGTATTGTCAACATGAGGAACTAAACAAATGTCCCAGCAACCTAACAAGATCCCTAAAGGCATCGTCAACCCAAAATCCAAAGGCAAATCCCAGCCACGCCTGCACGCGTCCATGCGTAAGGACACGGTGAAGGCCTCTGACTTTTTGAAGTATGACATGCGTTCGTCTTGCGAGGACTGCAGCCATTTTGATCCTGAAAAAATCGTCTGCACTATTGGTTACAACCCGGCTCTTCATCTTAAGGCCGAGCAAACTCATCAATACTTCCTTTCTGGCAACATGGCCTTCTGTCGATTCATCGAAATTGACTAATCTTCCGTCTAGATAAAATTCATTTCTCTCATCCTACGTCCTGATTCCTCGATCTACCCTTTGGCTAGTATTGTATAAAACAAACAAAACAAGCCTGACGTCCTGTCAAGACTACGCCCTAAATCCCGATCTAATTCACATAAAGATTCACTCAGAAGGAGTCAAAGAGAGAAGGTCACTCTCTTTGCTAACACCGAAAGGAGGGCCTTCAAGGATGACTTAAAACGAACAATAGATTGTTCATACTTGGTAAATACAGAGCGAGGATGATCCTCGAAGAATGAAAACCAAGAGGTAGTTGAAAGACGCCAAGGCCTAAATAAAAAAACTAAGCACGGACTCGGATGTCAGTGCTCGGCTAGCGGAAGTAGGTTTCGCCAAGCCAAAAAACAAATCAGGGAAGGATATAGAAAATGAAAAATAAATATTAACGGAGGAATTTAAAATGGGAATGAGAGTATCAACAAACGTATCAGCACTTAATGCACAAAGAAACTTGGTTGGTTCACAAAGAGCAATCAACGATTCAATGGCGAAACTAGCATCTGGCAGCCGTATCAATAAAGCTGCGGACGATGCTGCAGGTTTGGCAATTTCTGAAAGCTTCAAAGCACAGATTCGTTCTGCGACTCAAGCTCAAAGAAATGCTAATGACGGTATCTCGATGGTTCAAACTGCTGAAGGTGGCTTGAATGAAATCGGTAACATCGTTGTTCGTCTAAGAGAATTGGGCATCCAAGCTGCTTCTGATACTGTTGGTGAAACAGAGCGTGGCATGTTGAATAAAGAGGTGACACAGTTGAAATCTGAAGTTCAACGTATCGCTAACGTAACAACATGGGGAACTACTAAGTTGTTGGATGGATCATCTCCAAAATTCGACTTCCAAGTAGGTATCCGTAACAACGCTGAAGAAGATCGTATCTCTTTCAACGCTTCTGAGAACGTTGCAACTTTGGACGCTCTAGGAATCGCGGGAATTGACTTCTCTTCTAAAGAAGGTGCTCAAGATGCATTGGCGAAATTGGATGCTGCTCAAACATCAGTATCTGGTACTCGTGCAAACCTGGGTGCTCTTCAAAACAGATTGACTTCAACTGTAGACAACTTGGGTGTTGCTACTGAGAATATGTCAGCTGCTAACAGCCGTATCCGTGACACTGACGTTGCTTCAGCATCTTCTGAGATGACTCGTAACAACATCTTGCTCCAAGCTGGTACTTCAACTTTGGCGCAAGCGAACCAATCTAATCAATTGGCTCTTAAGTTGATCGGTTAATTTTAAGTAGAATGTTTACTCTGAGAAATCGGAGAGCAAACGAGCCCGGTGAGGAAACTCACCGGGTTTTTTATTTTTTCTGTTCAAAGTTTTTCCACCACCCCGCTACCGGGGAAAATCCGCCAAAAAAGTGTAGAACTTATTTACCAATAATTTCAAATATTTAGCTCAAGAGCGGCGGGAATTCTACCGAAATAATAGACATTGGTGGAGGTATCCAATGAATTTCGCAAGAGCAGCTCAAATGATTGCAACCCTTGGTGCGCTTTCGCTTTTAGCGGCTTGTAGCGGCGGCGGTTTTCAATCTTTGTCTTCTGTCGCGGATAATTCCGGTCAGTCTACAGGTGGCACCAACGATGGCCAAAGCACACCGACTCCGGCCCCGACTCCCAGTGCCTATGACAAATTGGATATGGAAGGTTATGTTTCCGGCGGCGCCTATGACAGCAACTTCGCTGTTAAATTAGATAAAGAAAACGATGCTCTGATCGTCAACCTCCCCATCCCTGCGGGTCCATTCAGCAACATCTATGTGGACGTTCCGAACTTAAAGGGCGCGAAAATCAAAACATATTATGATGCTAACAATAAACCCCAGGTGGCCATCAGCGTTCCGCTAAAGCATGTGCTGCGAGGAGTTAGCACTCTTCCCTCTTCAAAGCTTCCGAATGGTAATGCGTTGCCAGCGATGCCAAGTGGCGAAGCCCCTTCCCTGGCCTTCGGTCTGAATGCGAATTCAGAGAACAAGGTTTACCTCTATATTGGCGTCAATGCGGTCGGCCTATACATCGAAAACTCCTACATTCCACAATATATAGGGATAACTCTGCCCATCAAAAACAAGGCACAGACCAAAATTTTGGGTTACTTCACAATTGTCCCAAAATCGGGCAACTTCAGTGGCGGTCTTTTCACATCCTTTCCACTTCCTAACGATATTGCCAAAATCATCGATGACCACTTGAGTGGGATCATCCACTAGGCCACCGTTTTTCATTCGAGTTTTTGATTTGCCAGCCCTCTTAGATCTCGCTAGTCTAAGAGGGCATTTACTTTGAACCGACTTATTTCAGGAGCACATCATGGCAAAGAAAAAAGCTAAACCAGCAAAAAAAGCAGTAAAAAAAGCAGCTAAACCTGCTAAGAAAGCTGCCCCAAAAGCAGCTAAAAAATCTGTAAAAAAAGCAGCTAAACCTGCTAAAAAAGCAGCACCAAAAAAAGCTGCTAAACCAGCAAAAAAAGCGGCTCCTAAAAAAGCAGCTAAAGCTGTAAAAAAAGCCGCGCCTAAAAAAGCTGCGAAGCCTGCTAAGAAAGCTGCTCCTAAAAAAGCCGCTGCAAAGAAAGCAGCTCCGAAGAAGGCCGCTCCTAAAAAGGCAGCTAAAGTAGCTACTGCAGCTGCTGGTGGTGCGATCGCTGCTGAAGTGATCAAACCTGCAATTGAAGATATCACTTCTGATTTCGACGAAGAAAACGATCTCGACAGCATGGTTGATATCGAAGAAGAAGAAGTTGAAACTGACTGGGAAGCTGAAGACGACGAAGACAGCGACCTAGAAGATGATGAAGATGAGTCTGCTTTGGACGATCTTGATGAAGACGACGAAGAGGAAGAAGACAAAATCGGAAGTGCTAAAACTAGCAATAAATCTTCTGATGACGATGAAGACGAAGAAGATGATGAAGATGACGACTTCGGCGATGACGAAGGTTACTTCTAAGCTGCTACGCACATAGCAAATAAAAAAGGGAGTCTTTGACTCCCTTTTTTATTATCATCACCTCATGTACAAACATCTCTACAAACGTTTTCTTGAGGCCAACCCGACCCAACTACACTTCGCCAGTCACAGCCATCATTACTGGCCGGATGTCACACGTGAAGCGCAACTTCAGTATTGGGATGATTCTGCCACACACGTTGATAATAAGTGGGGATATTTGTTCGGAACGAAGGTTCCACTTGCGCAAAAACTTATCTCTGAAAATTTAAACCTTTCTAAACCATCGCAAATCATTTTCGCACCGAATACCCACGAGTTTGTATTTCGTTTGATGAGCTCGCTGGATTGGACGAATAAGATTTCTATTCTGACAACTGATTCAGAGTTCTATAGCTTCGACCGCCAAGTGAACCGTTTGGCAGAACTGGCACAATTCGAAGTGGTGAAAGTTCCAGTCGCCCCTTTTGATACGTTTCACGAACGCTTTGAAACAGAGCTCAAATCACGCGAATGGAATATGGTTTTCTTAAGCCATGTTTTCTTTAACTCGGCCCTGGTTGCAGACTTCCATCGTCTTGTGAAAAGCGCACCCGCAGATTCAATCTTCGTTGTCGACGGCTACCATGGTTTTATGGCTGTCCCGACAGACCTGAGCTCTGTAGAGGATCGTTTGTTCTATCTTGCTGGCTCTTACAAATACGCCCAAGGGGGCGAAGGTGCTTGCTTCCTGCATGTCCCATCATCAGTCAGACACCGTCCCTTCTATACGGGCTGGTTTGCGGAGCTGTCTCATTTGTCCAGCGTCGGCAATCAAGTGCCTTACCCTGCAGATGGCATGCAGTACTCCGGAAGTACGATGGACTTCACCCCCGTCTATCGACTGATCGCCACTCTTGAGCTTTTCAAAAAAGAAAACCTTACGGTGGGAAAGATCCACGCATGGGTCCAACAGAATCAAAAATACTTCCTGGATGAACTCGCAAAGAAAAACCATCCACTGATCAACAGAGAATCTTTGATCGCGGCTGACCTCAATCACCACGGCCACTTCCTCACCTTTGATCTGCCGTCAACAGAAGCGACACAAAGCCTGGTCAACGAAATGAAGTCAAAAGGCCTGCACACCGACTCCCGCGGCACAAGACTCCGCTTCGGCTTCGGCCTCTACCAAGACAAAACCCAAATCCAAAAAGCCGTCGAGCTTCTTGCTGGGTGCTGATGGACCACCAATAATGTCGGCTGGGTAACCTTCATATGTTAGTTACCCAAATGCTTACCCTAACTTGGTGGACCTAAAAACGGGGTAAGGCTCAAGGTTCACTTGCGGCGCCGGTGTCGCATTGCTTCTTCGGTTGTTGGCAGAAAAAACTAACGCCTAAAAAGAAAAACCCACAATTCGTCAGAATTGTGGGTGATATCAAGATCATCTCCGAACATTTTTGCCTTTTAGAAGTTAGGCAAGTCTACGATCACTCCGCCGCCACTTTCCGCTGGATCTTGCGGAGCCGGCTGTGGTGCCGGTGGAGGAGTCGTCGGCTTCGTCGGCGCCGGAGCTGGAGCTGGATTCGAAGGCTGAGGTGCTGGTTGCGGCACCGGAGTCGTCCCTACCCCACCCGGTTGTGGCGCGGGCTTCGTCGGAACTGGAGTTGTACCAACGCCGTTGTTATTCTTCTTCGTTTCGTTCGCTTTACGTTTTGCCTCTTCAGCAGCTTGTTTTGCAGCGGCTTCTTTACGACGGCGCTCTTCTTCGATACGACGCTGCTCTTGCTGACGACGAATTTCTGCTTGTCTACGTAATTCAGGGTCATGCTTTTCACGGCATAATTGTACTGCTGCAGAACCAGAGATTCCGGTTCTTCTCACTTCTTCAACTGTACAGCTTGTCACCTGAACATTGATATTGCTATTACAGACGTCCTCTAGAGTCTGTCCGTCTCTAACACCATTCTTTGAGAGAGCATTGATACAGCTACCAAATTCTAAGTTTCTTGCTCGAGCACAATATTGACCTACATATTCCATGTTATTTTGGCCAAACGACTTTCTTAAAACCTTAGAACAGCTCACGAACAAATCAACGTCTTGGCTTCTAGATGTTTGCGGAATGTATGCACAGGCCAGGGCCGCGCTGTCGATAGCCGTATCTTGAGCAACACCTTCAAAACTTCTAGCGTCATCAATTCGGGGGATTATTGTCTCAGTAACACGAACCACACACTCTTGATATGTCCAATCAACTCGCACCTCACAGGCGTCCTCGGTCGTAGATAACTCTGCATTCACCCGTCTAAAGAGTTCCCCCGAGCATTTTTGAATAATTGGCGAAAGCTCTTTCTCAGGTGAAGGCTGAGAACTATTGGTTTTCACGACAGAACCATCGGCCTTAATAACTGTCGCCGCAACAGCGCTACTCGCACCCATCAAAACCAACAATGAAATAGAAAAAATCTGCTTTTTCATACATTTCCTCAGTGAAGACTATTCGAGGAAGTCGTAGCAGGTTGCATGCCTACCGCCTGGGCGATTATTAGCTATTTGAGGTGTTTAAAGATGAGACACTTGCCTAAATTTGGCCGACGAAAAAGCGGCTTCTCGGCATATTAGTTTGCCTTTAGCCCAAGAGACTGAGCTCGTTCGGCAAAGGGCTCAGCCTCTTCGACAGAAAGGCGACCAAGCCTATTTTCGATGAGGCCTTTCATATAACTCAAGAGAGGCATTCCTCCTGCAATTCGTGAATCAATATACGGTTCATTGCGGCCCCCTGGTGGTGGCGGAGCGGGCAGCTCTAGACGTGTAGATGGAGCTAATAGAATCTCACTGCGCGCAACTAACAATGCTTCATATGAATTCAGCACGTCTACAACATTGCTCTGTTGGATAAAGTCTTCAATTCTATATTGGTTAATATTACAGCTTCTCTCCTTACAAACCCGATCTATCGCTGATATTGTCTTCTTGCTTACGTTCGTAAGAGCAAAAAAAAGAATCTCATTAAGGTGAACGTCGAAAGCCTCTCCATCTGGCTTCAAATATCGCATCACTGCATAACCAAAATCATCTGGGTTTGCAGTTTCAATTAAAAAAGTTTGAAACAAATTATTTTCGCCACACACCTTCTGCGTAGGAGGAATAAAATGAGTATCCATGAACCCAATTAACTCACGAATATCACCCGTATTACAAATATCCGTGGCTTGTCCCAAAAGCTTCCTAACAGCCCCAGTAATCACAAATGCATATTCCCGACGAGGAACGGCTCCTAGAGCTACACCGCTTGGAAACAAATAGCCCTTAAGAAAGGGCGACAGTCCCGCCTTCAACAGATCTCTGAAGAAGTCATAGCGATCATTCTGCAATGCAATTTCTGCTAGAGAAAGTCCATTCTCCGTCAAAGAATTAATCTCATTTTTTGAAAGCTTATTTACTACTGAATAAAAGAGAATGCTGTCGTTCTTCTTAATTGCCACTATTGTTTTATCAAAATTTGATAACTTATAATCCTGAAGAATAATGTCTGTATTATACCCAATAGATTCCTCTTTTTTGTCTTTATCATGTTTTGAAAAAGAACAACCCGCCATTACAAGCATTAAAACCAGCACTAGGGATTTTTTCATAAACGCTCCGATTGGCCCAGGGAAATCTCAAAAAAAAGGCCCAGCGGGGGGAAGAGAGAAAACCCCGCTGAGCCTAGCTAGTAACTTATGGAAGAAGGACTACTTCATCGGTTTAGAGTGAACCGCGAATTTTTCGAACTCGCCGTACTCATGAAGTTTGTTATACAAAGTCTTGATGGTGATACCCAAGTTGTTAGCCGCTTGAGTTTTGTTACCACCAAAGTGCGCCAAAGCTTTAAGGATGTAGCGCTTTTCCAAATCGTGCAAAGTCATTGCAGGATCGTAGTCGATAGCGTCCTTCTGAGTCTCAGGGTTTCTGATATTCTCAGGAACGTCATTCAACATGATCATGTGACCGTCAGACAAGATCTGCAATCTTTCACACACGTTTTGAAGTTCACGGATATTTCCTGGCCACTCGTACTTCATCAAAGCTTTCATCGCGTCTTCAGATACTGTACGACCGCGATTCAAGTAAGCGTGTTGCGAGTTATTCAAGAAATGGTTCACAAGTGCAGGGATGTCCTCTTTACGACGGCGCAAAGGCGGAGCACTTACTACGATTGTGTTGATGCGATAGAAAAGGTCCTCACGGAAGTTACCGCGTGAAACTTCTTGATCCAATTCTCTGTTAGTCGCACAGATCAAACGGATATCCACTTTGATAGGGTCTTTTCCACCAACACGGAACATCTCGCCTTCCTGGATGAAGCGAAGAAGTTTAGATTGGATCGCTGGATCCAATTCACCGATTTCGTCCAAGAACAAAGTTCCACCGTTAGCCGCTTCTGCCAAACCGATTTTGCGGTTGTAAGCGCCAGTGAAAGATCCTTTTTCATGACCGAACAATTCTGACTCAAGAAGAGTTTCACGAAGAGCACCGCAGTTGATTGCGATGAAAGGTTTATTCTTACGACCAGAACGTTCATGGATAGAACGAGCGATCAACTCTTTACCTGTACCTGATTCACCAAGCACCAGGATGTTTGCTTGAGAAGGAGCTACGCGGTCGATCATCTTCATCATGCTGCCCATCACTTCAGACTGATAGACAATGGTCTTGTTTTCCATAACCTTAGAAGTTGTGTTTGTATTCCACATCACTTGGTTAGCATTCTGAGAAGCAGGAAGGATTGTTGAGTTGTTATCGTTCATCGGGGTCCACCTTTCGGTAACGGTCTGCAATTTAAAAAACCTTTTAGCGATGTCTCAGTTTGATTATCTCATCCTGATACACTGCGGCAACGCATTGAGTTATAACCAAGGTCGTGTAGGTTTTGCAATAAAAATTTTGCATGGCGTTAGATTTTTTTTATGCCCATGGGGTCCGTTTAACGAGTTTTGAGGCTTATGAGTAAGGCTTTTTATCTTAACGAAAACATAGATAAATACCTGAAATACATGACTTTTATTAGGTCAGCCTCCCCCCTTACAATCAAGCACTACACCCTCGATTTACAGCAAGCCTTTGAACTCGATAAAAATTCACGTTCAGCCAAGAATTCTTGGACCGAGCCCGAACTACTAACATCTGTTCGATTGGCCTTTAACCGTTGGGCGCAGCTTTCTTTGGCCTCAAGAAACCGCAAGGCAGCCACTCTGAAGAGCTTCTTTTCCTGGGCCTTTGACCAGGAACTCACCGAGAGAGATCTCTCTATGCAGGTCACTTGCCCGAAGGTTCCGAAGAAGATCCCGCACTTCCTGAGTGTGGATGAAGCCCTCGCAGTTCTAAAAACCTTCGAAGAAAAAAACGAAATTCCTCTGCGCGAGAAAGTCCTGTTCCTGCTTCTTTATGGTGGAGGACTGCGCGTGAGCGAGGCTTGCAACTTGAAGTGGTCCGATGTGCATGTCTCGCAAAAAGTTTTACGCGTGATGGGAAAAGGCTCGAAAGAGCGAGTGATTGCTTTGCCTTCAATGACCATCGCCGTCTTGCAGAGATGGAAAAAAGAAAGCGGCTTTAATGAGTTCGTCTTCGGTGAGACTCCACTGGTTCAAAGAACTGCTTACGAGATGGTGAAGCAAAGTGGAATTCGTGCGGGCCTTCTCAAGCCTCTGCATCCTCATGCCTTGAGGCACAGCTTTGCGACTCATCTGCTATCAAGCGGAGCGAACCTTCGCACGTTGCAAGAACTGCTGGGCCACGAAAGCCTGCAGGCGACCGAGAAGTACACTCACTTGGGAATTGATCAGCTAGCGAGAACCATGGAAAAGCTGCATCCCTTGGGTAAGGGCAAATAGTTTTCAGTTCTCTGTCACAAAGAAGCCGTTACTCCCCTAGTAGTTGTATACGCGCCATTCATTATATAAGTTGAAGGCCCAACCTACAGGAAGATCAATATGAAACAGATCAAGAGTTTCTTTGTCATCGCAGTTTCTGCCGTGCTGGTTTTGCTCACCATAGGAACGACGGCATTGGCTAAAGAAAACCTGAAAGTTGTTCCTAATCAAAGAGTCTGCATGGTCACCAACATGGTATTTCCTCGCGATCAAATTCCTGTAGCTCACGGTGGAAAGACTTATTATGGTTGCTGCCAAAACTGCAAACAGACCTTAGCGCAAGATGCCTCAGCACGCACAGCTCAGGATCCCGTAACTAAGAGAATCGTCGACAAAGCCACGGCAGTTATCGCCGCCCGAGAAGATGGCTCTGTGATCTATTTTGAAAGCCAAGCCAGTCTTCAGAAATATCAGACCCGCGGAAAATGAGCGGCCCGGAATCCGGACAGATCGTCCCAAGTCTCGGACTGAATTCTCAAAACATGGAAGAAAATGACTGTAGTCTAATACATTGGACTACAGCCTCAAGAAACCAGGCACCGAATTAGCTTTATGGGTTCTCCATCAAAGGAGATCTCATGAAGACCAAATCAATCATACTTATTGTTCCCGCAGTTTTACTAACCGTAAACGCATACGCTGCTAAACAAGTTTTAGCTCCCCTACCAAAAAATTTCCCACAAACCCCATCTAACATCTACGAGCCCATTCCCGATCTCGCGGAGTTTATTCTTCCCGCAAATACCCAAGCCGCGGAGATTCGTCAGGGAGCTCGCTTCTTCTCTTTGGCTCTTCAAGCATGGAATCCCTCGCTTAATCCGAACGATGTTGAAAGAATCATTAATCGCCATATTGAGAACCAAGGACTTATGAAGGGCCTTATCGAGCCCGCCTTGGCGCTTATTGATACCTCTTATGCTGCGGGAAAACCTGAGTTCGGCAACATGATGAACCCCATGCTAAAACGATTAGCCGCACCACTGGCTGAAGGCCTGCACCGTCAATATGGCCTGCCTTTGGAATTCACCGGAAGAAATTTCGAAAGCGTTATGAAACTCAATGACAGAGACATTCTATCTTCCATGCAGAAGATGCTTGGTGACGAATTCAAAAGGAATCAACCACAACCACTGGCCATCAATGACAATTCAGATTTCATGGCCCAAGCCATACTTGGGAAGAGTTCATTCTTAGGATTCGCGAGTCGCAATCTTTATCCAAATCAAATGCGCAATGGTGATGAGGGGGCTGCTGAGCCACAAGGATTTCAACCAAAGAAAGACTTTCGCAGCACACCACAACAAATGCGCAACAATGAAGAAACTCCTAAAAAAGGTTTTACCGGAAAACAAGATTGGACCTCAACACCGCGCTCTTCGAATGAAGATCGCGAAGAACGCCCGAAAGGTTTGTTCTCGAAACTAGATCTGGTTTCCATGAGTGGCCAATGTATTGCAAGATGCATAGATAGCACTTTTACCATAGCAGCGAGCGGGGCTGGAATTGGATTTGTTTTAGGGCAGCAAATTGGGGCCGTGGCCGGAGTTATAATTGGGACGATTGGAGGAGGATATGTTTGCTCTCAAAGCAATGAATGCAAGGGTACAGAACCAAAGAAGCAAGAACCGCCAAAAAATGAACCCAAGCCCGCTGAAACACCAAAGGACAACCCGCCGAAAACAACAGAGCCCAATGAGCCTCCCGTCCCAAAAGAAAATAATGATACTGACCCAGCTCCGAAAACATCAGATTCTGGAACTCCCGCGGCGCCGAAAGAGCCCGACACCAACGATGACGACTCTGACGACAACTTGGATGGCGAATCTGAAAATGAGATCAAGGTTTTTACGAACTTCTTGGAAGACCGAAAAGCTCCCGGGTTTAATCTCGAGCAAAAGAAAAAAGACTTTAAGAATATTTCGACACCAATGAAAGGGACTTAAAATGAAGAACAAACAGTTGATTTTGAAGCCTTGGACAATTTATGCATTTTTCGGAAGTATTTTCTTCTTTCCTTCATCCGCCATTCCCTCAGTATTCAGCGTCGCACTGATTTTCGCCCTGGGCACTTTAGAGAAATGGAGTGAGATCCGAAAAAGTAGCACTTCACAAAAAACAAAATATCTAGCTCAAGTGATTGTCATTCTTGTGCTGATTATTGGGAATCTTCGCTACGGTTTCTCAAACTCGATGATTGCGCAAGCCTTAAGCTACTTTCACTTGATCTAATTCATCGCACGCGAAAGGGGCGGTCACCCGCCCCTTCCTAAATTCACCGCTAAGAAAGAAAACTACTGCCAGAGGGCTGATGCGGCCGTCGATGGCGCCGACTTATTACCACTCGAGTCTACTGCCACAATTTGATAAGTGTAAGTAACTCCACGAGTGAGGTTATTGTCGTTGTAGCTCAAATAAGAAGTCTCACCAATCTTCACACCGTTGCGATAAATCAGATACTTTTGCACCGCCACGTTATCTGTAGATGCAGACCAGCCAAGGGCTACCCGGGCAGATTTCCCCCCACGGAGATAAACCAAAGAGGCCTTAAGATTCGTCGGTGCCGTCGGCGCGAGTGTATCCGCTGGCGGTGCCACAGGTGCATTGCCGGCTCTCAACGTGGATGAGTTGGCATCAACATAGGCCGGAACTCCTGAAGCAGAAAGCAAGATGTTGCCTTGGACCGGATCCACGATATTGAAGTTGTAAGTAGATAAAGCACTGCCCGCAGTAGAGTCTTTCTCAACCAGATAGAAATACTGGCTGTTAACATCAGATCCTGCCAAAGAAGAAATATCAAAGAAGAAGGAGCCCTGCTTTTCAACGGATGTTCCATCAAAGGCCCAAGATCCTCCATTGTTCACAAAGGCAAACGGAGACCAGTAAGTTGAAGGCTGCGTGGTCGTATTTGCAGAAGAACCAAATTGCAAAGACATTTGAGCGCGCAGGGCATGAGACATGTTGACCTCAGCAATCAATTTCGGCGTATAAGCAACGTAAGTTGAGAAATAAACATTCCCACTCTGGGCGAATTGAACTCTTCCCGTTGGCGCGAAATTGGGAACCGTGGACGTGGCTCTGAAGGCATCATATGAGACCCAAATGTACCCCTGATTTCCCCAAGTTGAACCAAAGGAATTGGCAATTTTAAATGCTCCCACTTCCTGAGGGTCTACCACACCATTGTTGTTGATATCCGTCCAGATGTTATCGTCATAGCCAACAATAGTAATGGCGTGTCCTGCCACGGACCCATTGAGATGAGAAACAATGTTTTGTCCAACAAAGGGGTTAGACCCCACAAGCGGATTGGTCTGCACCTTTCTATACACCCAGCTGTTCACATAGGTTCCTGCGACTACAACGTGACCGTTGGCGAGCATTTGTTTTAAAGAGGCCATACCCGCATCCGTGTTGACAGTAAGGTAGCTGTTGGGGCGCATGCGAGAGTTGATGGCATTTTTCCAATGCAGGGAGTTCATGCTCCAAGCAAGATAATTTGTATCGTATGGAAATTCAGAGTTGAGCGCGGCACCATGCTTTTCCAGGACAGCGAAAGCGTTCGAAAAAAAAGAACCGTTGTCGCCGCCGCCATTTATAAGATTGTAAGTCCACTTCGGCGAGTAAATGCGCTGTCCATAGTTTTTATTATCGCACCCCAAAGTCAAACAGACCTCGTGGCTCATCATGTAGTAAGTCGTTGCAAACGCCACGCAAGAGCCAAGGCCCCCTTGGTTGGCAATCGGTGGGAAGGACACCATCGCAGAATTGTCGACTTGGGCAGGCGCACTGCCAAGTGCCGTGCCGGTGACCATTCCAGTTGAAGTAGCACCGAGAGTTTGATCGGTTTCAAACTCTGGCAGAGAAAGATCTGCCGAAACAGGAGATTCTCCGCGCTGACTTCGTTCTTTATTCACACGCTCCAGGCCGAGCCGGTTCGTGTGCACCTTCTTTACTTTTTTTGTGTGAAGTTTTTTATCTTCTTCACCCGTCATCTCTTTAAGACCGGGACGGAAAGGGACTGTACTCTGTGCAAAACTGTGAGAAACGTTCAACAGGAGGGTCAGAGTAAATGCGGCTCTGACGGGCTTTAAATAATTTCTCATTTCATGTTCTCCAGTTGGTTAGTTGTGTATTCTAACACTACGGACGAAGAGAACTAGAGCCTTAAGGTCCAGATCAAAATATATATGAATATGAGGCAATGTCTTCGGAAAATGATAAGGAACTTGGCATTATCCTGAAGTTTCAGTCAGATGACGACTCGAGCTAAATCATCGCATGTTGAAGGTAGTGACGAACCATTATTTCAACGTTATGCAATTCTTCATCTACCAACTGGCGTTGATTCAACAGTGTGTTCGATTCACTTAAATTTGTTCGCAAAAAAGGTGTCATCCACGGTTCGGCGTCGATAACGCCTTGTTGAAGCATGAAGCGCAGATAGAAATGCATCTTCAAAACCAGAACGTCTTTGGTGGTTTCGGTCGCCTTCAAAGTATGACCGAGAAGATTGAACAAGAAATCAGAATGCTGATCGCCCTCTTGGCTGACCTTGCTGACACATTCCAAAACATGCAGGGCGAATTCCAATTTGTCATAATCCTGACGGATACCGGCGAAATCGTTAATCAAAGTCGCCTCTTGAAGGACGTTGAGTTTTCCCTCGTCGCTGGCTGCCTTATAAGTCAAAGTCACGAAGTGGGACGGCTCAAGCACTCCCCCGCCGAAACGCTTCTTACTTCTTAAAGCTCCACGCGCGATGAATGAAAGCTTTTCGCCGTTAACGGACAAGGCGTGAAGAATCAAATCGGCCTCGCCGTATTTCATTTTTCTTAGAATGATGAAGCGATCTTTGCCCTGACTCACAGACTCCAACTTTGCTGTTGCTTTATCTCTTCATACGAAGATATCAGCAACTTGGCAAAGTCTTTTGTATTCAATAGATCCGGTCCAATCACAAGAAGGCCACGGAGCAGCTCCTGGGACGGCTCTGGTTCCCACCAATGGCGAAACATCTTGGTTCCTGACCAATAGCACATATTCGTGCTGCTCATTTTTTGCCAGCCCTCGTCAGAGGAAAGGCCCAATTTTTTAAACAAACTTTCGGCGAGCGCTTCCGCACTGACGTCTTTGAAGATACAAACAGAACGATCGTACAATCGTGTTGCCTCTGGCTTAAAATACAACTCAGCACTTTGGGAAATCTCTTTTTCAAACTGAGTCACCAACGCAGGGTTAACACTTTTTTCAGCACGCGCATTTTGCAGCTCTTGTAGAAACTCCTCTTTATCCCACGCCATATTTTCAACCACCATCGCTGGCGATCTGAAGCGCTCCCCTAGAATAGCCACCGCCGCATTTGCTGAGAATGAACAAAGGCGGACTGTGTAAGGGCGAATTTCAACAGATTCAGAAAAGTGCCGAGCATGAGAAATGCGGAAAGAGAAAATACGCTTTTCATTCAGCAAACGATCCAACTCATCGGCAAAGGGATACAACTCCCCCGTGACTGGATGATCCTCGGCAAACATCACAAAGCAGGTTTCTTTTTTAAGTCCCTCCACCCACTCTTTGACATCGTTCATCTGTGTATGTGAGCGCACGTTCACTTCGTAAGTTTCTTTGTAATAATAAGGAAGAAGATTTTCAAATACAGGTGTTTGCCCTTTGATCACACCAATGGCGCGTTTGTGAGCCATAAAGTGAGCAGTGCCTTGTGAGATCTCATAGATAGCCTGCGCGAGGCCTCGATATGCACGGGCGCGAACTTTAGGTTCAAGACCTAAATAGGTTTTTACAGAGTCATTTACTTCGTCCCACGCCTCAGGTCGCAACACATCGATGAGCATTCAATAAAAGTATCAGCTTTTTGTCGAAAAAGGCGTCAGACTTTAGTCTGAATTTGAGACCTGATTTGTAGGATCACATCGCCAGTAATAGAATAGATCCATATTGCTAGGAGTGCGTTGATGAAAAAGATATTTGCCTTGATTGCTATTGTGACCTCTACCGTGGCTGGACTTCCTCAAGAAGCGAAAGCTCTGGTTGATTTGCGTTTGAATTATGGTCTGCTCGGCAGCAATACAGATCTAGGTCCTCTATGTCCAACTTGTGGAGGCTCTGTCCCCAGCATTGTTCCCACTTATGGATTGGGCGCTGATGTGGTTGTCAGTCTTCCTATCCCGCTGGTTCCCAACTTTGGTTTGCGCTACGAAGACATGGGGCTCACTGCCAGCGGAAGCGGTGTGGATATCAAAGAAAAATACACGCGCACTTCTTTGTTGTTGAGCTATCACATCATCGACACCCTTATTTATTTGGGACCCATTGTTACTTACGGTCTTTCTCACTCTGTCAGCCTAAAAGCGACAGAAAATGGAACAGTCAAATCAGATTTCGGTGGTGGCACTCAGACAAGCTACAGCATTGGTCTTGAAGGGGGAACTCATCTCGCAGGTGTGATCGTTGGCGGTGAGATCGGCTATATGGATTTTCGCTGGAAAAATGCAGTTGATTCGACAGGCAATGTTTCGACGCAAGATATTAACATGAGTGGAACTTACCTAAAAATCGCAGTGGGTTATTCATTTTAATGAATTGAAATTAAGTATCGAAAAAACAACACCTCTGATAAGCTTTTAGTCAGAGGTGCAAATGACCGAAAAAAGAATTGCCCAAAAAAGAATTGAATGGCCAGTGGCTCTATTCCTCATTATCAATCCACTGGCGACACTTATTCTTATGCCGATCTACTTCTATTTCTACGGCTTTGAATGGGATATCGCTTTATTCGCTCTCATCTTCGCAGCGGCAACCAACTTGAGTATTACAGCGGGCTACCACCGTTTGTTCTCTCACAAAAGCTATGACGCTCATCCCGTGGCAAAAGCTTTGTTCTTGCTCATTGGGGCCTCAGGCTTCCAAGGCTCTGCGCTCAAGTGGGGATCTGACCACAGACGCCACCACTCGCATATCGACAGCGAGAAGGACCCTTACAACATCAATGAGGGCTTCTGGTATGCGCACATGGGATGGTTGTTCTTCAAAGACTCCGTAGACCAAAAAATCCAGGCTCCAGATCTTGAAAAAGATTGGATGGTGAAATTCCAGCACGACTACTACCTTCCGCTTTCAATCTTGATGGGCTTTGGCTTGCCGACATTGATTGGCTGGATGATGGGCTCCCCGCTAGGTGGCTTTGTCATCGGCGGTGGATTGCGCATTGCCCTGACTCAGCAAAGTACTTTCTTCGTGAATTCACTTTGCCATACCTTGGGCAAACAAACTTACTCTAAAGAGATCTCAGCTCGTGACTCATGGTTTGTTGCGGTTTTGACTCACGGTGAGGGTTACCATAACTTCCATCATAAGTTCCAAATCGACTATCGCAATGGGATCAAGTGGTACCACTGGGATCCGACTAAATGGGTGATCAAAACTTTGAATCTAGTCGGTCTTGCAACTAAGCTTCGTCAGATCTCAAACGTTGAGATCTTGAAAGCACGCTTACAAGCGGAAGCTTCTGAGATGAAAAAGCATGGCTTTGCGGAAGATCAACTTGCAGCCATGAGAGAAAAAATCATCGAAGCACAGAACAAGATGAAAAAACTGCGTGAAGATTACGAACAGTTCAAAAGAGATGCCGTTCGTAAGCGCGAAGAGTTGAAAGATGCCTATGACCTTAAGCTTGCGGAAATCAAACGTGATCTTGAAGTGGCACACTTGGAATTCCAAATGGGCATGAAGCTTTGGCAGCTCCACAGAAAATCAGTGAAATTTTAGTCTTATTTCTACATATCTAAAAAAACAAAAAACCCGCTTCGAAAGAGCGGGTTTTTTGTTTTTAGCCTGCTATTCGCAGCTTTTGGCTTTTGAGTAGAAGAACCAATGGAACTTGGATCTATCCACTTCATTTCTGTATCTATCATCCGGGAACGGCGAGTTGCGCGCGTCTTGGTACTCCTTATGCAACTGACAATCTTTCCTGCGATAGTCATCATTGATTGTCAGGAATTCTCTGAACGTTGGCAAATAGCCATGCTCTTTATAATACTTGTCTTCTTTCTCGTACAAATTCTTTTCCAAAGTCGTCGCCACGGCCTCGAACTGAGCAGTTGTTCTTAGTGTCTGCAAAGGCATGTACTTCGGAAGAACGTCCTTCACCAAACCGAACTGACGCAAGAATTTACCTAGCAATGCTTTGCTTGCTGATGGGATAGAAAAATGGAAGTTGTAGTCCTTCTGAATCATCCAACCGTAAACGCTTTGCAAGACCGCATCCTGCATACGCACCTGACGAAGCAATGGATAGTACTTATACTCAGCCACGAAATCAAAACGCGGGTCCGCTTCGACGTCATAAGGTGCAAAAAGAGTTTTCGCAGTGACACCCAAAGAGGCTGGGTAATCCGTATTCTTAAACTTTGTCACTGAACTTCTGAACTTCGGCACAATCACCGCACCGTTAGAAGCCTTATCGTAAGCATAACGAGCCACTTCCGAGCAAAAGAAACCATCATTATAGTTCTTATCATTCATACCGAAGTCGTAGCGAATTTCGCCATTCTTTGCGATACCTGCCTTCGAGTACTCATACATCATTTGACCCGCACGTTTAGCAAGATCCTTGTCTGGATTGCGATAGAGAGCAACGCGGGCGTCTTGGGCTTTACGCCATTTTTCCAGCGGCGTGATGATGATGCCCGTTTGAATCAAAGATTCCACGATATATTGATTGCCCTTTTTGTCTTCACCCACGATTGCCAAATGAGAAAAGTTCCCCTCTTCATCCGCAATACGAGCGATCATCGCTGAGACGTAGCTCTTACCACGCACCACCAAGAGATCCCCAGTTTGAAGTTTAAAACCTTCGAATTTTGGGTTTGTCATTGTGTAAATCGGATCAGCTTCAAGAATTGCCGGAGTTCTTACGTCGACTACTTTGTTATGAACCAACCACTCTAATAGATACTCCTCAGTAATACGGGAGTATTGAATACCTTCACGCACCTTGGTGATGCACTCCGGAGTCAGTTCATTTCGCTCATCAAACAGCTGGTACTTTTCACGCAATGTGACTCGCACCTGAAAAAGAGACTTCATCAGGCCAACGCCCTGCTCTTTCATTTTTCCGATTTCTTGCGGAGTTTTCGGAATAAAGTAATCGGAAGTCGCACCATAAAGATAGTCCGTCATACCATTGATATAAGACGCACAAGTTTTCGCATTGAAAACGGTGTTGTCATTTAGATCTCGCAAAACTGTCGATGCTCCAGAAAAGAGGTCTTCAGTACTAGCGGGTTTTCGTTGACTGTCTGAAGGCTTAAAAGGACTTTGGCAGCCCATGTTTGCGAATGTGAATGCAGAAGCAAATACCAATAATGCAATCTTCTTCATGAACGATTCTCCATCAATTTAGTCGCTATTAATTTCTTGATTACTAAAGTACTTCGGCTCTTTACCCGCAAAACTTCACTCGACAATTGTCTTGGCATGCAAGTCTTAGGACTGGGACATGAACTGGACTATAAACTCCCGAAGGATTGGGACGATAAGAGAAATGCTTACTTTTAATCTAACCAGAGGAATCACCATGAGTTCGAATGCAATGAAGCAAGAGTTCTTCCATATTGACGAATCCACGCGCAAAAAAGTTGTCCGCCAAGACCGCACTCCCCTGGAACCGGGTATGTGTTATTTAGATTTCCATGGCCGTCAATTCGAAGTTCTTAACATCAGCCACTTCGGCTGTGCTGTCCTGGTTTCTGCAACGGACTTTCCCAACATGCAAGATCACTTCGCAAAAAATCCAAACATGGAAGCGGATGTCCTTTTCAAAAACATTCTGACTCAAAACCTGAGTCTGCGTTGGGCTCGCGCCGAAAAACACAGCAAATCAGTCACCGGCGAAATGATCGTTGGCTTCGAAGTTATCGGCGAGCCATTCAAAATGGACCGCATTAAAGCCCTCGAAGTTTCTGCTGAGGTGATCAAAGAGCAAACTCTTTACGCTCAAAACCTGGCACAACTTCCTGCGGAGTTTAAAACCTTCGTTTATGAAATGAAAGACTGGCTTGAGAAACTCAAAGGCCATATCGACAAACTTGAGGCGGATGCTCCCGTAGATAACTGGAAGGAAGCCCAAGACTACAAACTGACAATTGCAGAAACGGTGTCTGAGTATTTAGGCCACGTGATCCCTGCAACTTATGCGAAGGTTCCTGTTTTCATCGCAAATTTCACACCAGAACAAATGAAATGGGCCACTGAATTTGCACGCAACCAAATCGGTCATTTGGTTTACGGCG
This sequence comes from Bdellovibrio svalbardensis, assembly GCF_029531655.1. NCBI lineage: Bacteria > Pseudomonadati > Bdellovibrionota > Bdellovibrionia > Bdellovibrionales > Pseudobdellovibrionaceae > Bdellovibrio > Bdellovibrio svalbardensis. The sequence goes on along the minus strand of NZ_JANRMI010000001.1, from coordinate 1,005,634 downwards.
CACCCTTTGCAAATCGCGCTTACTTCAAACCACGCGGCTATGCCGGCGACTATGAAATGATGAATCACCTTTACCGTGATGAACTCGTTGGTAAAACTCTTTTTGACCAATGTATGCATAAATACTTTATTGATGAACCTGCTGGCGCTGCGGTTAAAAATCGCGGTCAGTATCTTTTCGAAAAGATCACTCAACTCTTCACTGCGACACCGCCTTCAACTCCGTTGAAAGTGATGTCCGTGGCAAGCGGTCCTGCGATGGAGCAACAATTGTTCCTTCAAAATAGCAGCCAATTCTATGGCCGACCTGCTGAGTTTACCTGCCTGGATCAAGACGAAGAGTCTTTGAAGCATGCACAAAGACAGCTTCAATCGGTGGATCGCTTTGTGAAGTCTGGTTTCAATTTCAAATTCAACAACATGGCGATCCGCAATGTCATTGCGGCGGGCTTGCCAGAGCAAAACTATGATTTGATTTACTCAGCCGGTCTTTTTGACTACTTCACAGAGCCTGTTGCGCAAATGGCAGCACAAAAGATGCTTGCTGCCGTGAAGCCAGGTGGCCGTGTGATTATCGGTAACTTCAGCAAAAATAACCCTTGTGTGCCGTTCATGGAGTTGATCCTCGATTGGCATTTAATCTACAGATCTGAAGAAGATCTTTTGAGAATATTTAAAGGAATGGGCTCTAAAATCTGGGTTGAAAAAGAACCTCTTGGAGTAAACCTTTTTGTTGTCATCGAGAAATAGCCCTACTCCAGCAACGCTGGAGTGCAAGCCAGACAGCAACGCTGGAGTGCCAGCCAGACAGCGAAGCTGGAGTATAGACAGGCCAGATAGGACAGGATAGTCAGTTGTTTAATGGAAAAGAGATCACTTCGAAGGAGCTCCGCGAATTCGAAGTGAATGATGAAATCAAATCGGTTCTTAAGATCATCGCCAATTGGATGGCCGCGCCACTCTTTTTGGCGTTTTGGATCGCCGATTTGATTTACATTCCCCAACTCAAATGGCAGTTCCTGGCTCTCCGCCTTACAATCGTGCCTGTTTGCTTTACCGCCAAGTATTTCATCGAGAAGGAACAGGCCTCTGCAAAATCCCAATGGATTGCCACCTACTATGCCTTCTTCGTCGCCCTGCCCATCAATGTGATGGTCGGCCTTATTCCTGATGTATCGACGGGATACTATGCTGGGCTCAATCTTGTAGCTCTAGGAGCCTTGTCGTTCATTCCTTTTTCATTGAGTTTCTTCGCCCTGACTACCGCCGCAATTTATTTGCCTTATTTCGCAATAGTTTTAAGCAAAGCCAAAACCAGCCACGACTATCTTGGTATTCTTTTAAATACCTTCTTCATTGTTGGCTCCATTGTCATTTGTTTCCTAATTCGTTTCTTTAATGAAAAGCTGCGTATTCGCGAAATCAACAGCCGTCTGGCTTTGAAATCTGAAATCGCCAATCGCGATAACATAATTAAAAATAAAACAGATGAAGCCGTTCGTCTGAATACTTTAAGCACGCAGTTCAGCCCTCAAGTCGTACAAGCCATCCGCGAAGGCAAGGTTGATCTTGAGAAAGGTGTTCGCAGAGCTCAAATCTGCGCGATCTTTGTAGATATCGTTGGATCCACCGAGCGCGTGGTCCGCTTGGATCAAGCCAAGGTCGACCTCGTTCTGGCTCGCTTCATGGACACTGTGGTTTCGATATTCCTGAAGTACGATCTTACTATTGATAAATTCCAAGGCGATGGAATTCTGGCCTTTGCCAACGACCCGATCCGCTATGGGGACTTCATGCAAAGAACCTGTCTGGCTTCTTTGGAGGTTCGCGAGGCTCTTCGCCAAGACCGCGAATTTTATCTATTGAACTGGAAGAAGGAGATGCAGATCCGCATTGGCATCTCTGCCGGTTATGCCAATGTCGGCTTCTATGGCAATAAGAAGTTCTTCCGCTCTTACACGGCAATCGGGGCTCCGTTGCCTTTTGCCTCTCGCCTGACGAACTTGGCCCAGCCCGATCAGATCCTGATCGACTCAGATATTGCACAAGCCCTTGAGGCCGATGGCTACAATCTTAAAAGCATTGGAGAAAGAGTCATCAAAGGTTTCGAAGACGATCAACATATTGTCTTTGAACTCATTCATGGTCCCGTCACCCGAGTGGAAGCGATGCCAAACAATGCAGCCTGCCCTCATTGTGCTGACTCAATTCTGTTCCTTGATACCAATCCACACGGCATTTTTGTGATGAAGTGTCGTCAGTGTGGCTATGAACTCAATAGCATGAGTGCCTCAGCCTAAGCTGTCTACTTGCGCGACAGCCCCCCGACACTTTTAGGCATTCTCCAAACCTGTCTCAAGTCGAGACAGGTTTCGCATCCCTAACTTCCTGATAAGACGACATATTCATTGGCAGACCTCTTGCTCTACAAAGTCCCAGGAGGATCCCTTACGATGAAACCTTCGACATCTTCTTATTTTGCGAAGCTTCTGCTGATGAACGTCTGTTCAGCCTTTCTTTTAGGTATGAACTACGGCATCGCCCCTTCATCTTTTGAGTTGGCCTCCAAAGCTCAACCTACAGAAGCTCAACCTTCCGATGCTGAACAGATTGCTCCCGTGATTGAACACGCCTTGGATCAGGTCAACAGAGCCAAGAATATTCAGTCTTTGTTTGGCTGGTTTGACAATAACTCCACTAAAAACTGTGAAGACTGCGTGAAGCAGATTTCAAATATGCGCTATGCTCAATGCAGTTCCTCTGACAAAAACGGATATATGGAAAAAGAGCTGGAGAATATGTCGACTTCAAATTCTCTTCTTGGCCGCTTGATCCGTAAAAACATCAGACCCGACTCTATTATTAAGCCTATTTGCATGCAGATGAGCATGGAACTAGGTCGCTCGGCTCTTCCCCGCAGCTCTTATAAAACCTGCTCGAAATCAAACGGCTACGGTTCCGGAGTGGGCGCCGCTTGCGTGAGCGAAAACCATTTTAAGCTAATCAATAACAGTTTTGATTTGGTTTCTACTTGCATGAAGGACTTCATTGCCTCTGGTGAAAGTGATGAAATGAAAAAACTGGATGTCAGAGCGGTCTATGCTTTGGTGAATGTTGAATCAGGATTTCATATGAACGCAGTCAGTGGCACTGGGGCCGGCGGTATTGGGCAGTTTACAAGTGCTGCCATCAAAGACGTGAATTTAAATGAACTGCCAGAGGTTCGCAATTCCTTAGAATCGAATAGCAATCCCGTTTGTGGACGCATGTCTATGGAACTCTTAGACTCCATGAGCCCTATGCGTGATGCCTCTTCAAAATCCTGCGATCGCATCTCTTTGAAAAATGGCAACCCAGTTAAAAATATGCTCTACTCCTTCGCCTACTTGCGCGGAGTAAAGAAAGACCTGGATCGTGCGATCTTTAAGTCCAAGGACTTCTCTAAGAAGTTTAAACTTTCTGAATATGATCTGGCTAAAATCAAAAGAGCCATGATGGTATGGTCTCACAATACGGGCTCTGCGGGCACGCTTACTCCAACTAAAGCATTGCTGCGCACTCTTTATAGAAACAAGCCTGTGACTGATGCAGACACCTTCATCAATCAACTTCAGCAGTATATGCAAAAATACCCGGCATCAGCGAATGCAGGTCGCGCACGCCGTAAAGAAACATCGCAGTACTTCCCTAAGATCACAACGCTTTTGAACAAGATCGAAACAAATGCCGGAGGTGGCTCATGCGTAAACTAGTACTTGCCTTTGCGGGACTACTCCTTAGCTCGAACGCTTTTGCTTTCACTGATTCGGCGACGATCAATGCCACTAAGAGTTTAATCGCTCACGTGCAAACGCAAGGTACTCTGCAAGAGCGCAATGCAACTCTTGAGCGTTATAAAGAGTTTTTAAGCAACCGTCTGAATACATTTGAAATGCCAGAAGATGCTTTGAATGTTGACGACGAGCTCGCTATGGAATTCGCCAGCCTCAATGAGTTTGAGTCCTATGTCATGAATATTGACCTCAGAAAGCTGAATCAAAAATCATGTGCTGCAGCCAAAGCTCGCGTGGAGGCCGCTACCGGCGCCAGCCAAGACCAGTTGTCAAAAGGACAGATTGGTTCCGAAGCCCTACTCGCACAGGAGATCATCAATGCGCTCTGCAAGTAAATCCCTTCTAGGGGCTTTGATTGTTCTGGCTCCCTTGTGGAGTCTTGCCGATGCCATTACTGGACGGGTGATTGACGTGCATGACGGAGACACTCTCACCGTTCAAATACCTGGTGATATTACGAAATATAAAGTGCGGATGCTTGGAGTAGATACCCCCGAAGTGGATTTCTTCAGCCAGACTCAGGGTGAGTCCGCGTTTCTAGCACGCGACTTCGTGCGTGGCTTAGCCCCGATTGGGAGCACGGCGACTGTTACATACGACACGAACGGTTTTGATAAACACAACCGCATCCTGGGTCGTATTGTTGTCAATAATATCGAGATCAACCGCGAACTCTTAAAGAATGGCTTGGGCTATCTTTACTTTATCTACCCCTTTGATAAGAAGATCGTGGCAGAATACAGCGAACTGGCGCGATCAGCGGCGGTCAGCTCCAAGGGACTGTTTTCGCCTCAATTTAATGACATTGCCGCGCCTTATGAATTTCGTCTAAGTGTACGAAATCAACAAGGCACGAATATGGTCGGAGATCTTGAAACCAAAATTCTTTATTCGCAGAAGGACATCACTCAGGTTCCTGTATGGAGACGTGTTTTCTTTAGCGATCCACAGTTAGCCGTGCGTAACGGATATAAAATCAAATAGCCTTATTTTAGCGAGAACTCTTTCATCAACTTAGCGACGATGGGGTTCTCGATTTTTCGGCTTGCTGCCATCAACCAAATCTCTTCATAAACTCCATTGAGCTTGCCCAAGACAACAAGCTTCTTCTCCTTGACCAGGTCTTTGGCAACTACGTCAGCAATAGGGATGAGACCGACCCCTTCTGTTCCCAGCAGCGTTTGCAGACTGGTATCCTGAGTCTCGGCAACGCAATCGACTTTGATGCCATTCACTGAAAAATAATGATCTATATCGCGGCGAAGCTTGCTGTGAATCGTTGGAAAGACGAAAGGCTGACCTTCCAGGGATCTCGGAAAATTCTTCTTAAGATGCTTGTATTTTTCTGAGGCACAAACGACAACATCGATTTTTGCGACTGATTTTGCATAGACAGTTTGAAAATCCACTGAGGGAGCATAATTCGAAAGAAGCAGATCCACTTCATGCGCTGAAAGTTCGCGAAGAAGTTTATCCCCCGCACCTTCCAACACTGACACCATACAGTTGCCAGCCTCATAGGCCTTTAAAATCACTTCCTTGATTATATGCTTGGGCACACTGTCCAAGGCCCCAATCTGCACGTGGATGCGGTTATTCTGCAATCGATCTTCCAAGGCTTCAATCATTTCAGAGCCAATTCGAAACACTTGATCCGCATATTCAAATGCAATTTTTCCAGCCTCGGTAAGATGCAGACGCTGCTTGCTTCTTTCGAATAGTGGACGCCCCAGCGACTCTTCCAGCTGTTTCAATTGGGTGCTCAGAGTTGGCTGGCCGATATTTAATTTAGCAGCAGCCTTCGCAATGCTTCCCTCTTGGGCAATCGTATAGAAATATTGAAGATGATGATAATTCAGCCACTGCATGTCCCAAACCCTTCGTTTAAAGCGAATAACTTCCTTAAGATTATCGATTTTTTAAAAGTAAAGAAAGCAGTTACTATGCTTTTATTGAGGAGGTCTCTTGATACCTGATTTATTATTTCCTATGGCTGAATATTGGTGGTTCTACCTGGCGTTCCTGGGCTTCGTAATTGGCATGCTTGCCCTTGACCTAGGCGTCTTCCATAAGCAATCCCACACTGTCAGCTTCAAGGAAGCCACTGCATGGTCCCTTGTCTGGGTTAGCTTAGCCCTCATCTTTAATGCCGGTCTATATTGGTACACTCTCGATAAATTTGGCGATCCCAGTGTCGCGAAACAAACCGCCTTAGAATTCCTCACTGGCTATGTCATTGAGAAGTCTCTTTCCATCGATAATATATTCGTATTCGTCGTCGTCTTCGGATTCTTTGGCATTCCCGCCAAATATCAGCACCGGGTTCTCTTCTATGGCATTATCGGCGCCTTGATTTTCCGCGCTATCTTCATTGCGCTGGGATCCGTCCTTATGCAATACCACGCGGTGGTTATTATTTTCGGAGCTTTCTTGATCTTTACCGGTATCAAGATGATGTTCTCTCACGACCAAGCCGTTGATCCTTCCAAGAACTGGTTGATTCGCTTGATGAAACGCTATTTTCCAGTGGCGGATCGCATGCATGAGGATCGCTTCTTTATCAAAGAAAATGGCCTGCGCATGGCGACTCCGCTTTTTGTCGCTCTGATCTTCCTTGAATTTACGGATGTGATTTTTGCCGTGGACTCAGTGCCTGCGATCTTTGCGATTACAAAAGAACCGTTGATTGTGTTTACTTCAAATATTTTCGCGATTCTGGGATTACGCTCTTTGTACTTCTTGCTAGCCGGCGTGGTCGACAAATTCCATTTGTTGAAGTTCGGTCTTGCAGCCGTCTTGATATTCGTTGGATTGAAAATGGTTTGGTTGAACAACCTCTTCGACGGCAAGTTCCCGATTGGAATTTCATTGGGGGTCATCGCCGCTCTAATTGGTGGCTCCATTGCCGCTTCTTTGATCTTCCCTCCCAAAGTCAAAGATAAGTAATTTTGTGTATAGCAGGCTGGTTGTCGCTAAACCCGCCTGCTATCTCGTTTGTGTCTGAGCTGAGGGACTTTCTGGGCAATTTCAGTTTTAAACCTTGGTCCTTCGCACAACCCAAGTTAATATCTATGCATGAAGAAACGATTGTTCTTTGCCTTGAATGCCAGTGATCCTCTAGAGAAAACGTTTCTACCTATCTATAAGAAACTTCGAATTATAGCCGACAAAAAAGAAATGGTCATGAAATGGGTTCCGCTTGAGAACTTCCATGCGACTGTTACTTTTATTGGTCCCATGGATGAAGAGGCAGTTCCTCAGCTTGCTGATACCTTAGAAACAGTCTGTACTCGCTTTGCCCCGTTTGACTTGAAGGTTGAAGATGTCGGCGCATTCTCAAGCGAACAGGATGCACGCGTTCTTTGGCTGGGCGTACAGAATAAAAGATATTTGAATGAATTCAAAACGGCTCTGGAAGAGGAACTGACTAAAAACGATCTTCTGCCTCAGCCGGAGCAGCGTGACTATACTCCACACATCACTTTTGCCCGCCTTCGCAATCCAAAAAGCGTCAAAGACATGCTTTCTCCATTCAAGCGAAAAAGCTTTGGTAAAATTCATGTCAGTGAAATCGTCTTGTACGAGTCGGAAGTGCGAGGAGCTTACACGGTTTATAAACCTTTGGTTCGCTGTAAGCTGACTGGGACCATCGAGAGCCATGAGGATGTGGACTCGAGTCTGGGGATTCAGGAATAGAAAGCTAAAATAAAAAAAGGAAGGCCAAAGCCTTCCTTTTTTATTTCCTAGCATGGAATTTTAAAAACTAGTGTTTCCATCCATTGCCAAAAAGATCGATCACGATGTTGTGATCATTCAGCACGAATAAAAGTCTTCCCCAATGTCCACCTTCCATACGCGGTGTAAAGTAAACACGTGTCGTACAAGTTTGACCAGGGTTCAAAACCTTAGGGCAATTTGTACGAGCGTCGTACATAGCACCACTGATGGAGATGCCTTTCACTTCCAATGTTTCAGTTGGATTTGCAGTCAAAGTGAAGTCGGCATACATATTAAAGCCCACATTCACACTACCAAAACTATAACGATAATATTGATCAACAGGCTTTGCTTCTACTGCGAAAGTCCCCATGCTTTGCGCAAAAGACAAGACCGGAGCGCAAACCAAAAACAATGCTGCTAAAAGATTTTTCATAAAATTTCCCCCTACTAGAAAGTCTGGGCGATGCTCCCCGCGGTTGCAAGTTTAATGCGGTGTAGACCCAAAAAAGAAGCAGGTACCTTTTCGGTGACATTCCTTGGCTGGGTCCCTGTGGCTTAAACGATGGCCACAGAGTTATCCTCGCTTATATTTGAATCCACCTTGGAATGATCATCGCACTAGAAGTTAGTGATTAGAGCCGCGCCGGTTGGATAACGGGGAATTCACTCCGCAACCTTTAGAGCGGATTAACTTATTTTGGAGAACCTATGAAAAAGATCATTATGCTAGTTTCATTACTTTGTGGTTTCAATGCTATGGCCAAAAGCGAACCTTTCATCGCCGTCAGTAGCAACCAAGCAATCACTATTCTTACTAAGAAAACTAAAGTCCCTGCCAATGTCTTGTTTGCGCCGATCCTCTGCTACAATGGAACGGTAGAGGATGCTGAAGAAATCATCCAGAGATCTATTGAAATCAGAGGAGGATATACCCTGGTTGGCTTCAGAACTGGGCAGTACCTTGGAGATCTATCGATCTTTGCCGAGATCGAGACTGACCGACAAGCAACAGTTAAAATCCGTTTGGATGTCTGCGGCAAATAGTCGTTTCCAGTTAGAGCTCAATGGCTTCGCCATAAAAAAAAGAGGACCGGCATTTTGCCCGTCCTCTTTTTTTATTTCCAATTTCCTACTCCGACGAAGTCGGAGTGCAAGGCGGTCTAGATCCCCTGCTTGTGGCGTTCTTCGTCGTCAACGTGAGTTTGGATACCACCCTTAAGATTTGGGCGATAAGCCAAGTGATTGATGTCGTAGATGAAGTTTCCACCGTTCACAGCCGGAGTTTGCCATTCAGGTCCCAAGCGGATTGCATCCACTGGGCAGGCTTCTTCGCAGTAACCGCAGAATACGCAACGGAGGATATCGATTTCGTAGGCAATTGGGAATTTCTCGACCGTTGGATCGTTATGTTCCGCTGCTACGATTTTGATACATTCCGCAGGACAGTTCGTCGCGCACAACATACAAGCCGTGCAACGAAGAGATCCGTCTTTCTTTACTGTCAAAACATGGTTCCCTTTGAATCTTGGAGAGTAGTCATACTTCTCTTCAGGATAATTCAAGGTCATCATTTTTTTACGATTCAAAAGATTGCCTACCAAGTGCTTTCCAGTGATCCAAAGACCACCCAAAACACCCGGCAAGTACCATTTGGCCTTTTCAGAGTTGTTTTGCATTACGCTCATAGGCTACCTCTCTTAAATACGAACTCGTTTTTCTTACGAGCTTCAACTTCAACTTGGTCAATACGTTGGTTCATCGGCATGAACTCATTTGCTGGTGAAGCATTGATCGCCAGGTTTTTACCTGCAAGCAACAATGCCGCCTCAGTCAAAGTAAGTGCTTCAGAAACCACAACCGTTGCCTTCTTGAATTTTTGTTCAAGTCCCGCGTGGTTGATGAATGTTCCATCTTTCTCTACGAAAGTTTTCATAGGGATCAATGAAACGTTGCCCGTCAAAGCAGACAAGGCCTCGTTCTTACCCGCTTGCAACCAGATCAAGTTTTGAGCTTTTGAAAGCTCTTTCACGCGATCTGCGAAGTCAGGGAATACCGCTTGGTTTTCTGGGCCCGCAACAACAACAGTTTTGATAGAACCAGCTGCAAGACCTTGAGACAATTCGTTCCAAGTTGCAGAGATTCCGTGTTTTTCAAGAACTTTCAACAAGCCTTTGGTATTCGGGTTTTTGTCACCACGAAGCAGAAGACCGTCAAATTCATCGAAAGACTCTTTGTTGTTAATCCAGAAGTAGACCTTCTTAGATTTAAATTCATTTACGAAAGTACCAACGATGGCATCAAATTCTTCAACAGTGTATTGAGCCGTCAATACCAACGCCAGAGAGTCTGCTGCTGTTGACTTAACAACTTCAGAGGCCGCTTTCGCCGCTGCACCTGCGTGCATTTCAGTCCAACCAGTGTTGTTACGAACTTGAGCTTTCAACAAACGGTGGTCTTTGTTTACAAACTTATAGATTTCGCGACCTTCATCGCACATCCAGTGACCGTTTACTTTTTCATTGTAAACAGGTTTTACGCGGAAGAAACCTTCGCGATTGTAGTAAACTTTAACGTTACAGCCAGTTGAGCAACCGTTACATACAGTTTCTGAATCTTTTAGATACCAAACCCTTTGACGGAAACGGAAGTCTTTCGACGTCAATGCACCCACTGGGCAGATATCCACAGTGTTCAAAGAATATTTGTTATTCAAAGGCATTCCATCATGAGTGCCGATTTCAGTGCGGTCACCACGGTTGAAAAGACCCAATTCATTAGTTTTAGAGACTTCTTCAGTGAAGCGCACACAACGAGAGCAAAGGATGCATCTTTCAGAATCCAAAACCACAGTTGGGCCCAAGTCCACAACCTTGTGTTTCTTTTGCTTCGGCTCAGCCATTTCAGGATCGTACTTACCGTACTCCATGTATTGGTCTTGAAGTCCGCACTCACCTGCCTGGTCACAGATAGGGCAATCCAAAGGATGGTTGATCAAATGGAAATCAAGTCCCCACTTAACAGCATCACGAACTTTTTCGGATGTGTTGTTGATCTTCATACCTTCAGTAGCCATCGTGTTACATGCGATCTGAACGCGTGGATTTCCTTCGATCTCCACCATACAAAGACGACAAACACCGGCAACACTTAGACCCGGATGCCAGCAATAGTGAGCAATGCGATCGCCCGACTGTTGCATAGCCTCGATGATCGAGGTGCCTTCCTTTACTTCGACTTCTTTGCCATTAATGGTTATTTTCGGCATATGTAGTCCCTTTTACTTTCGAGCGTCCTTCACGAACATAGAATTCAAATTCGTCTCTGAACTTATTAACGAAACTCAACACAGGCAATGCTGCTGCATCAGAAAGAGCGCAAATAGTTTTGCCCTTCATGTTGTCAGCAACTTTGATCAACAAATCGATATCCTGCAAACGACCACGGCCTTCAAGGATTGAATGAAGGATTTTATCCAACCATCCAGTACCTTCACGGCACGGGGTACATTGACCACAAGATTCATGTGCATAGAAGTGAGTCAAAACACCCAACATATCAACCATACATTGAGAGTCATCCATCACGATCACTGCGCCAGAACCAAGCATTGAGCCCAATCCCGCTAGTGATTCGTAATCCATATTGGCCTTTGCGCACTCTTCAGCTGTCAAAATCGGTGCAGATGAACCACCAGGGATGATCGCTTTTAGCTTACGACCTGGCTTCATGCCTCCGCACTCTTTCATGATCAAATCCATCAAAGGATAGCCGAGTGGAACTTCGTAGTTACCTGGCTTCATCACGTTACCAGATACTGAGAACAATTTTGTTCCCGCAGATTTTTCAGTTCCGTGCTTGCGATAAGCAGCCGCACCATCCTTAATGATGTAAGTGACTGCCGCCAAAGTTTCCACGTTATTAACGATAGTTGGCTTTCTCAAGTAGCCTTGAACCGCAGGGAATGGCGGTTTCAATTTTGGTTGGCCTTTCAAGCCTTCCAAAGATGAGATCATTCCAGTTTCTTCGCCGCAGATATAGGCGCCGGCACCACGGTACACATCAAGGTCGAAGTCGAAACCAGAACCCAAGATGTTTTTACCAAGAAGACCTGCATCGTAAGCTTCTTTGATCGCTTTATTCAAAACTTCGATCGGGTAAACGTATTCACCACGAACGTAGATATAACCTTTATGAGATCCCACTGCGAAAGCCGAGATGATCATACCTTCGATCAATTGGTGAGGAGCACGCTCCATCATCATACGATCTTTGAATGTACCAGGCTCACCTTCATCGGCATTGCACAACAAATAGCGAGGCTCACCGTTTTTCGGCAAGAAGCCCCATTTCATACCCGTCGGGAAACCCGCGCCACCACGACCGCGAAGACCAGAAGCTTTCACTTCGTCGATGATCGCTTGAGGTTGCATTTTCAAAGCTGTCGGCAAAACTGCATAGCCGCCTTTAGCTTTGTAACCCGCCAAAGTTTGATATTCTGGCAAATGATAGAATTCTGTAAGTAGTTTTACTTCAGCCATTATTTCATACCTCTCAAGAGATTCATTGCAGTCTCTGGAGTGAGTTTTTCGTGATAAGTGTCGTTCACTTGCATCATTGGCGCAGTTCCACAAGAACCCAAGCACTCAACTTTGCTAACTGTGAAACGACCGTCCGCAGTCACTTCATTGTATTTCACGCCAAGTTCATGACAGATGTGGGAAGCCATTTCACGGCCACCTTCCAAAGCGCAGGAAATATTTGTGCACACTTGCACATGGTATTTACCCACAGGCTTTTGGTTGAACATCGTATAGAACTTGAAAACTTCATTGATACGCGCCTCAGGAATATCCATCACTTGAGACAAGTGACGGATAATATCCGGCGTGATGAAGCCTTTATTTTCTTTTTGAGCAATATAAAGACTTGGAATGATCGCAGACTCACGCGCTTCGTAGCGAGCGAGTTCTTTTTTTACGTCAGCCAAACCTTGTTCAGAAAGTTTAAACATTGTTACTTACCCCAAAAATTAGCGATCAAGTTCGCCGGCAATAAGGTTCATAGAAGCGATTGTTGCGATCGCGTCTGCCAATTGAGCCCCTTTTACTACCGTCGGATAAGACTGATAGATCGCGAAGCACGGTGGACGAACTTTCAAACGATATGGATTCGCGGAACCATCACTTACGAGATAGAAACCAAGCTCACCATTCGCTGCTTCTGTTGCATCGTAGACTTCACCCACTGGTGGGCGAAGACCTTTAATGATCAACATGAAGTGATTCATCAAACCTTCGATATTGCCGTAAACGTCTTTTTTCTCTGGAAGAACGATGCCTTTGTCGCGGATTGTGTAATCGCCACCAGGAACGTTTTTGCAGACTTGTTCAACGATACGAACGGACTGACGCATTTCCTCGAAACGAACAAGGTAACGGTCATAGATATCACCAGAAGTTCCAACTGGAACGTCGAAATCCAATGAATCATATCCATAATAAGGAGTCGCTTTACGCAAATCCAAGTTCACGCCCGCTGCGCGAAGCAAAGGACCGGTATAGCCCCATTGAATAGCGTCAGCCGCGCTTACTGGACAAACACCACGAGTACGGTTGATGAAGATTTTGTTATCCAAAACCATCGAAGCCATCTCGTCTGTGCCTCTGCGAATTTCTTTACAAAGTGCCAAAACCTCATCGTACCAGCCTTCCGGCGCATCTTGAGCCATACCACCGACGCGAGTCATAGATACAGTCAAACGAGCTCCGCAAAGTTTTTCGAACAAGCCGTAAACTTGCTCACGAAGTCCGAACATGAAGAAGAATGAAGTCAAAGCACCCAAGTCCATCGCGCCCGTACCGATAGCAATCGTATGGTCGATGATACGAGAAAGTTCCGCCAGGATCACACGCATTGCCTGCGCCTTCGCTGGAATTTCCACACCCAAGATACGCTCAACCGCTTTGCAATATCCGATGTTATTCATCGGCGCCGAGCAATAGTTCAAACGATCTGTATAAGGGATAACTTGATTGTACGGATGAGTTTCCGCCATTTTTTCGAAACAACGGTGAAGGTACCCGATTTCGTTGTTACAACGAACGATAGTCTCCCCGTCCATTTCAGCCATCACACGAAGAGTTCCATGCATTGCTGTATGGGCCGGACCGATGTTCAAAGGAACATATTTATCATTCAATACGTTACCAGGAGAGCCCGGCTCGTTGTTGAAATGAATTGGCAAAGAAGTCGTACAAGCCTGTTGGTGATTGGCATCGTAGTCTTTACGAAGTGGATGACCCACGAATTGGTGGTGAGTCAAAATTCTGCGCAGATTTGGATGGCCATCAAAGATGATACCGAACATGTCATAAGCTTCGCGCTCAAACCAGTCAGCACCGCGGAAAGCGGGAATCGCAGTTCCGATAGACTCGCCTTCGCCCACTTGCGCTTTGATACGCAAACGAGAGTTGTCTTTTGAAGAGAATAAATTGTAAACGACATCAAAACGTTTTTCGCGAGTTGGATAATCCACTCCGCATACGTCCATCAAGAAGTCGAATTGGCCGGTTTCCTTTAGGAAAAGAATCACTTTCGGAGCGTCTTCTTTTGGAACCTCAAGAATGTCATCACCTACAGCGTGAGTGAATTTGAAATTCTCAACCTTGAACTTACCAGCTAGGTTTTGTTTTAAAGTCTCAAGCTTGCTCATATGGACTCTTCCAGTTTGTTTTCCAAGGGCGTGGAGTATTTGTAGCGATCATACGTTGCAAAGCCATGATACCGTCCATCACCGCCTCTGGTGTTGGAGGGCAACCTGGGATGTAAACATCGACAGGGATAACTTTGTCTACGCCTTGAAGAACGTGGTAAGCGCGGTAGAAACCACCAGAGCTTGCACATGCGCCCATTGCGATGACGTATTTTGGTTCAAGCATTTGTTGGTAGATACGAGTGATGACCGGAGCCATTTTCTCTGTGATCGTACCCGCAACAACAAGAAGATCGGCTTGACGTGGAGAGAAGCGTGCAACCTCAGCTCCGAAACGAGCTAGGTCATACTTCGGCCCCATCACCGACATGAATTCGATACCGCAACAAGCAGTACCATACGGCATTGGCCACAAAGAATTTTTACGACCCCATGCTACGATGTGATCGATCTTCGATGTGAACGCGAAATCTCGCGACATATCATCTACTGCTTGAGTTCCTGAAGCCCCGCCATGCGACGCTGAACCCTGCACTGGATTGTTGTGCATAAATACACCTCTGCAATTTCAATTAGCTATCATTAAGTAATAGTGAAAATCCGTAATCCTGACAACTAGATATCTCATTATAGGGCCCGCGTCTGATTTCCTCAACGCACCCTTCCAAATGCGAGTAATGAAATTGATTCTCCTCTCATTTACTAACAAACTCAAATTTCAACTCTACATCCGTCGGGCCACCTTACTATGTCTCTACACATGAGACCGCCACACCACGTGGTGACCTTCTCGCGCTCGATTGATAGTAGTTTTCATCAAGGAGGAAAAAACATGAACAAAGTGGCCCTGTACGTCGCAACTGCCCTTCTCTCGTTCGGTTTGTCAGCCCCAGCGCAACATTCAGCACAGCATAAAACCCAAGATTTGCTTATTAAGTTGGCACCTGGGTTTACGGAAGTTGAATTTCAAGGCGCTAAAGTCGAAAAGATCACTGATTCCTGGGTTCGAGTGCTCGCCCCTAAGAATTTCAGCCTGCATAATTTCACAAAAAATCCTGCTGTTGAGTTTGTTCAACCCAACTATAAAATCTCCTTGATGGATGATTATCAAATTCAAGACTCACTTCGTCGTGCAGCTTTGGCGAAAATGATTCGCAGAAATCCTCAGCCAACAGCTCTCGCTGCTGCAGACAACCCTGCCATCCCTGACGCTCCGCAAGCAACAACTGGTGCGGATCCTCTCTTCCCAAAACAATGGGGCATGCTGAACATTGGAATTGAGGAAGCTTGGAAGGTGACCAAGGGCAATCCCGACTTCATCGTGGCGGTCATCGATACGGGTGTCGATTATACTCACGAAGATCTTCTTCCAAATATCTGGAGAAATACTAAAGAGATTCCAAACAACGGCATTGACGATGATAACAACGGCTACATCGACGATGTGATCGGATGGGACTTCGCTGCCAATGACAACAAGCCTTATGACCTTGCGATGGATCCTTTGGATATCTTATTCAAAGGCGGCAACCCAGGCCATGGCACCCATTGCGCTGGAAACGTTGCCGCTCGCGGCGACAACGGCAAAGGTATCTCTGGCGTTGCACCAAACGTAAAGATCATGCCTCTTCGCTTCATCACAGAGAAAGGCCAAGGCACCACAGCTGATGCAATTAAAGCTATTAAGTATGCTGTGGATAATGGCGCCAAGGTTTTGAGCAACTCTTGGGGTTCTGAAGGGGAAGACCCTGCTGAAGGCCAAGAGAACCAAGCTTTGCGTGATGCTGTTCAATACGCAAAAGATCACGATGTTCTTTTCGTGGCAGCGGCTGGCAACGGCCATCAAGGCAAAGGCTACAGCAATGACACTGATCCTAAGCCTTCTTACCCTGCAACCTATCCGCACGATAACATCGTCTCCGTAGCGGCTATTGATGTGCGCGACAACTTGGGTTCATTCTCCAACTGGGGCGTGAAGACTGTGCATATCGCGGCTCCTGGTGTTGCTGTTTACTCAACAATGGTGGGTAATAAGTATTCTGACATCGTGATTGATAAATTCGGCTTTAAAGCGACCTGGGATGGCACTTCTATGGCGTGCCCGCATGTTGCTGGCGCTGCCGCTCTTTACTGGTCAGCCCATCCAGAGAAGACCTATGCGGATGTGAAAGCGGCCCTTATCGGTTCCGCGAAGAAACTTCCAAATCTCTCTGACAAAACAGTTTCCGGCGGGAAGCTCGATGTGGAAGCTTTACTGAAGTTCTAAAGAATTGAAGCTGATAAAAATAAAAATCCCCTCATCGCAAGATCAGGGGATTTTTTTTGCCTTATGTCCAATCAGGATTCAGGAAGTTTTACTTAAGGGAATACTTCTTGATAATCAAGTTTGCGCCCTTAACTTGATTCGCACTGGCGTTAACCAAAGCGATTGTCGAGTTATTAAGCTGAAGGCTTTGAATGTCGCCGCCAACAACAATAATGTTATCCTGTGCACCTTTGATGCTTTCGATTTTAGCAAATCCACAAATCACCAACGATGTGTGATTCACTTGAATGTCTCCGGCCAAAGCGCCTTCTCCAGTCGCTCTCACCGCACTCTGACCACCGTAATTGCCTTTGATAGCAGTTACTTTGGCAGCATCAATTTCAAAGCTCTCATGGTTAAACTTCAAATCAAGATTTGCTGAAGGATTCGCCTGCGCAGCACGTTGCTCACAATACTTGATTGCGTCCGCCACCTCGGCATCTTCGATTTCAACAGGTGGCTTTACATCCACCACTGGAGTCGAAACTTCATCCTCTTCATCATCAGAATTATCTGCAACTTCGCCACCATTATTTGCTGGTGGATTTTTAACTTCATCATGTCCAGAACCGCCACCATTGTTTTTTGGAGGAGCTGGAGTTTCAACAACTTTAACTGGTTCTTCTTTAACAGGCTCCTCGGAGACAACTTCTGGGTTGCTAGGAACCGTGCCACCAGAAACTTCAGATCCAGCTTCTGGAGTGCTTGGCGTGTTCGGAAGACCGCCAACTGGCTCCATAGGACTGATGGTTTCAACTGATTCTGCAGTCAAAACTTTATCACCCACGGCGATACCGTTCGTTCCCAATTTGGCGCAGTTCTGGAATCCCAAAAGAAGAACTGGAATCGCTGCAATCGTTACAACCTGCAATACTCTGATCTTCATACTTCCCCCTGATCGATAAACAAACTTTGATGCAAAGATTGTGCACCCCCTATTTTAAGCTTCTCCTCAAACGTATCTGAGAATGTGTGTCTAACTTATATTTTTGTTAAATAAATCTACATCTCACAAATGGAGCCCAACGCGCAGTTGTGTTCCATTTTAAAACAAATAAGACAGTGCGATATCCAAGCTTTGGCTCAATTGGATCTTCTTGGAGAAATCTGACTCACTTGGCGTCGGTGCTGCACTTCCCAAATCCACTGAAACAGGATCCAAAGTTTGATACAAAAGCAGTCTGTATGACAAACCGACACCAACATGTTTCTTAAAAAACAACTTATGGGTGATTCCAAAAGATGTATAAGGCAAAGACTGACCTCCGACCTTATTCGCACCCGCATCTACTTCTGTCGCAAACATCGTTGGCAGAACCATGCTTTTGGAAAGACTCATTTTCCCATAAAGAAACGTCCAACGATAAGACGCTGTCAAAATTGAACTCGGAGCCGGAGCTTTTGAAAAACTCGGCTTTGCTGAAGTGCTTTGAAACTGATCCGAATAACTGCTTAGTCCAGACATGCGATCGGCGTATTTCAAGCCCCAGGCTTTGTCTTCAGAAAATGAGTAAAAGGCTTCAAAACCCCAAAGACTGTTATTAAAAAACATCTCATCGATGACAGAGGCTGTAAAGAGCCCCACTTCCAATCGTCCCGCAAGAGGAATGGCCTTGTTCTTTACTGCCATATTGCTGTCAAGTATTGGGACCACGGACTCCGTCGGCAATTCGTCTGCATCAAATTGTATAACAGTCGCCTGACTGCTCAGTGCAAATAAATTCAGAGCGAGCACTAGGAGGATCTTAGTTGCCTTTGAAATCATCGAGGCCCCCCTCCATCTCGTTCACAAAGTTTTCTCTTACGCGAATGAGCTTTTTATAATTGAAGTCTGTCTTAGTGTTCATATTGCTCAAATCAGGTTTTTCAGTTGCGCCTTTGACCAATTCGTCATCAAAGGACACTTGGACTTTTTTGGTTTTTTTATTTGCAACAGCTGCTTTAGCCGGGGCTTTATCCGGAGCTTTATCTTGCGCAAAAGATTGCAGAGAGAAAAAAAGCAACATGACCAACATTAAGCTATTCTTTGTCACAGCGATTTACCCCAAGATATTGATAGTTGCCGATTTCATCTCTCCAGTACTCACCTTCAAAAGGCCAGTAGCGATAACCATTCTTCACATAGAAGTCTCGGGTATCATCGGCATTGATTTGACTGCCTTCTGAGTTGTTCACAGTTCTGATATAATCGGCCCGTGCTTCTTTCTTCTGAGCATTCAGAACTTCATAGCCGATCAAATCCAAGTCGCCGTCAAGCAGGGCAAGCTCTTTGCTTTTGGCAATCAGAGAGTTTCTTAAGACAGTCCCCGCCTCAGCAGAAACATTCTTTTGTCGCGAGTTCAAAATTTTCAAGGCGTACTTTCGAAGAGCCGCGTCTTCCGGTTGATTGAACACTTTAGCGAGTCGATTTTTTTCCTGCTGAATTCGATCAAAATAGGACAGTTTATTTTTCAATGACGGTTCTTCCATCGAAGCCCTGACGATAAAGAATGGAACCTGGCCGCTATAAGTTGGCTTTGTACCATTTTTCAGAGCCTTCAAATATTTCTGAGACTCCTCGATTTGACTGAAGAAGTACTCAGGCTTCTGATCGGAGTTGTTGATGTCCGACAGTGTCGTGAACGCGGAAGAATAGTTTTTTCGGAAGCTGATCAAAGCTTTTTCCGCTTCCGAGTTCTGACATGCAAAAAGCAGAATAATACTTCGCAAAGTCAAAGATTCCGGATCATAGAAGTTTTCGTAAAACGGAGTGTGCAGGGTTTGAATAGCACTCATAGCACTTCGGAATTTGGCCATTCTAAACAGGGACCAAGCCAGTTCCATCTGAGCTTCCCGGTAAAGCGCATGATCCTTGGGAATTTCACGGTAAGTATTTACCGCATCTTCCCAGCGTTTCGCTTGATAATATCCGCGGGCCATGGCCATCGCCGCAGACCCCCGCTTCACGTTGGTTGAGGGAAGAGAAAAATATTTATCATAAAGCTTCTGCAGGTGTGGCAAGGCTTCCGTGGCCTTGTTCTCTTTTAGATAAACCAATGCCAGAGTATAGAGAGTCTCATCATTATCGGGTTTGATTTGCAAAGACTTCTGCAGATAGGTGACTGCCTCTGCGTATTTTCCCTCACGCATCAGAGCCTGTCCCATGCGGTTGTAATAGAGCTCTTTGGCAATTTCGCCCAAATCATTGGCATCAAGTTTCTTTAAGGTGTAATCGAGAAGACCCGAGTCATTGAGATTATCTGAAATTAAAACCAGTTTCTCAAAGGACCGCTGCGCGATTTTCGGCGAAGCCACTCTTGCATTGATAATCAAAGGAAAGGCCGCCGTTTGATATAGCTTAAGCTTCATCAGAGCAACACCAAGATAATAACGCGCCTGCATTTTAGTGTTGGCATCAGCATCAGAAGAAAAAACAATCTTATAGAGCTGATTACTTGCCTTCCGGTATTCCTGTTTTCGCAGAGATTGCCCCGCTAACCCCAACGCAGTCGGTGAAGCTCCAAAGGCGAAGTTGAGACCCAGAAAAGATGCTGCAATGAAAGTAAGAGTTTTTTTCATCGGTATGAAGGCTCCGGGAAGAAGCGACCGTAACTCACGGTCAAAAATAGTGAATTGGAGGCTTGCTCCTCCCCCAAATAATTATGGGCATTATAGAAGGCCCAATTCAAATCCACTCGTAATGCAGATGACCTGGATAAAGAGAAGATGTCACCGATTCCCACTTGGATGCTAGAGACTTCCTCTGAGCTTTGCGTGCGGACTTTGCCGACACCCAATGTTTGATAGACCTCGAAAGGAATGATTCGGTTGTTCAGGAAGGATGTTTTTCCATAGATAGAGTTGAAATAGAGATTCAATCCATAAAAGCTGGTTAAGGAAACTAGACTTTTGACTGAAAGCTTTTGAACAGATTCCAGTTTGCTGACTTCATCACGTGCCTGCGACGTGAAAACATATCCAAAAGCTTCTACTCCCCAGGTTTCATTAAAGTGGTAACTGGTTTTAATGTTCAAACCCAGGGTGCGATAAAAAACGTCTGACGGAAGAAGTGTCAGACCGCCACTCAACTGAACTCGTTCAGTTTTGGGCATATAGTTTTTCTGAATCGTCGCTAAATCTGAATAGAAAGACTCCGACTGGACTGTCGAGTACTCAGCCTTCTGCTTTTTCTGAGCCGGTGCTGCATGTGACGGCGGAGCATTTTTAAATTCGACCGATTTCGTTTCGAGCAACTTCTCAACAAAGTCGATATCTTTTTGCTCGGGATCAGAGTTCGCATCTTGCGCAGAAGAAGCAACACTCCATAACAACGCAAGACCACAGATGATAATTCTAAAATGATTGATGCTCATGATTAGTTCACTTCAACAACTTCCCGTTGAGTTGACAACGGAGTTGGAGTGTCTAGTGGCACAAACTAGCCCAAAGATATTGTCAGCGGATCGTTCCTCCCAAAATTCCGGGGAACATTGTGGCTCTGATGTGCAGCCTCAAAGTGGGGCCAGAACTGTGGTCCGCACAATATTAATACATATGTTTAATTTCTCTTACTTGCGATGTTACGGCTTTTCTTTAGCTGTACAGTTTTCTCAGGGGTAACCATAGGTGCATCCATAATATAGTCGCTCTTGGTGGGATCACCCCATGTAACCGCTTTCTTCAAGGAGGCGCAGCCAACACAACTGACAAACATTCCTGCAAGCAAAAGTATTCGCATGATCATAGTTCCCCCAGAAAGCCGTTAGTGATCCTTCTATAAGGTAATGCAGGTTTAGGGCCACCCGTGCAGCCCTTCTATTGTCTATGAGCGAATAAGAAGTAGGCACTGCCTAGAATAATATCGACACTCATTCCAAGCGCTCAAACTTGAGACATCAGTGTCTTTAAACAAAGCCACCCTCCAACTCAGCGTCTTACCTAATCTTAATTTGTAAAAACAGGGCACTTCAAAAAAAGTGAATAGCAACATTTTACTCCCTCCATCGAAAGGACTTCCATGCGCCTTCTTCTTCCGGCATTACTAGTTTCATTGGCCACGAGCACTGCCTTCGCAGAAAAATTCTCTTTGGATATCTCCCATACGGGAATACAGTTCACGGTGCCTCATTTGGTTGTCTCTAAAGTAAAAGGTCGCTTTGACAAGTTTGAGGGCACCTTCGACTTCGACGAGAAAACTCAAAAGCTCGATAATATTTCTATCGAAATCGCAGCGGACTCCATCAATACCAACGAGAAGGATCGCGACAAAGATTTACGCGGACCTAATTTCCTGGACGTCACAAAATTTCCAAAACTGACATTTAAAAGTACTAAAACAATTTACGACCACGCCAAGCCTGAAAAAGTGGAAGGTCTTTTAACCATTCACGGAGTCACAAAACCTGTGACCCTTAAAGTGGAATACAAAGGGGCTGTTACGGATCCATGGGGCAATCGTCGTGTCGCGTTCGAAGCTGAGACAAAAATAGACAGAAGAAATTTTGGACTTGTTTGGAACAAAGCGATTGAAGCCGGTGGTTTTGTCGTTGGTGACGAAGTGAAAATCAGTATTGATGGTGAAGCGATGGTGGCAAAAGCAAAGTAGTCAGGAAATAGGGAGTATTTCATCTATGACAAAAGGTACTTTTACAAAAGCAGCAATCAGCGGTCTTCTGGCTGCGGGAGCCTTGAGTGTCAGTTTACAAGCACACGGAGCAGACTCGCAGAAACCGGATGCCGCCACCGCCGAGGGCGAATGCCATGGAGTGAATTCTTGCAAAGGCAAAGGTGACTGTGGCGGAAAAGGCCATGGCTGCGCGGGAAAAAACTCCTGCAAAGGCAAAGGTTGGCTCCGAATGACTAAAGAAAAATGCGAAGCGGCTCACGGGAAATTCAAAGCAGACAAAGGTGCCTAAATGCGATCTCAATTTCATTCTCATAAAGTGGGGCTGGGTTTACGCCCGCCCCACTATCCATATCTAGAAACAAGCCCGACAACTGAAGTCGCTTGGTTTGAAGCAGTTTCAGAAAACTATATGGACTCCAGAGGGCGTCCATTGGAAATGCTCACCGCTCTTCGCAAGGATTATCCCTTGGCTCTTCATGGCGTGGGCATGAACATTGGAAGCGCCTCCGGGGTGCGCATCGAATATTTGAATAAGCTGCGTGATCTCATAGACCGAGTGGAGCCTTTCATTGTTTCTGATCACATTTGTTGGACCGCCACCTCCCACCAAAACATGCATGACCTATTGCCCCTCCCTTATACGCAAGAAAGTCTGGAATGCCTGATTGAAAATATTGATTTTGTTCAGAACTATTTGCGAACACCTTTGGTTCTGGAAAACGTTTCCACCTACTTAAGCTTCCGCGCCAATGAAATGACTGAGTGGGAGTTTGTCGCTGAAGTATCTAAACGCTCCGGCTGTGGGCTTCTGCTGGATATTAACAATGTCTATGTTAACTCCTACAATCACGGTTATGATCCCCGAACTTACCTGAATGCAATTCCACTCGAGCGCGTGGCACAGATTCATTTGGCCGGCCCCACAGATAAAGGCACCCATCTGTTTGATACACATGCCGAAGATATTCCGGATGCGGTTTGGAGTCTGTTTAAAACACTTGCGCCAAAGATCCGCCATATTCCTGTGTGTATTGAACGCGATGACAACATCCCTGACTTCCGCGAACTTGAAGCTGAAATTCTCAAAGCCGCGTCTATTTTGGAGAAATCAAATGAAACTGCAAGAAGTCCAATCTTTGTTTAAAAAGCAGACCCTTTTTCCTGGGGAAGCGGATCCTGAAGTTTTAAAAACCTTCAAGCCCGGAGGACAACTGAAGCTCAAAGAGGCTTTTGAGGTCTACCACAAAGCTTACATTGCTCGTCTCACCGAAGCCCTGGATGAAACCTTTGAAGGGGTTCATTGGGTTTTGGGCGATCACATTTTTCAGGAGGTCTGCCAAAACTATATCGACACTCAGCCCTCCACCTCATACAACCTGTCGGATTATGGCGCCAGTTTTCCAGATTTCATCCGTCTCCACCCGGCCATCAAAGGTATCCCTTTTGTCTTTGATCTGGCACGCTTTGAATGGCGCTTTAAAAATATCTTCCACGCCCCCAGCCCTGATCCACTTACAGTCGAAAGAATTCAGGAATTGATGAATGAAGATGACTTTAAAGTCAGTTTTGTCGAAGCCATGGAACTTTTCGAAAGCCCCTATGCAATTTATGACATCTGGACACGGCGCAAAGAGCCTCAATATGAGTTTGAAAATATTGATTGGGAGCTTCCAGAAAATCTGCTTCTTTATAAGAAAGATAAAAAAATATACGTGAAGAAAATTGCCAATGAGGAGTTTCGCATTCTGAAAGAGCTTCGGGATGGAAAATCCGTCTCCGCAGCTCTTGCAGAGCAACCCACTTCGATGTCACCCGATAAGATTTCCCAGCTTTTTCAAATGATGATGAGAGCTGGCATTATCGACGACATCACACCACTGTAGTTTCCAAACAGCCTTCTAGGCCCTAGCTGACTTTCCGCTCTCTTTGCTAGGGCTGCGAACCTGTACCGTCATTCCAGCCATGCCTCGACAGATTTCTGCACAACGGCGGCATTCTTCGGCGCAACGGCTCAAGACCGTATCGTCTTGATATCGCTCGCACTCGTCTGCGCATCGCGTGCACAATTCAAACGTCAATTCACAGCTCTGGTGTTGAGTATTAAGATCAGCCATCATCATGCTTGCGGCCAACTGACAGGAATCAGAACAAAACTGCATCACCGCGAGCTGCTTACCGGTAAACTTCGAAATTTTTTGATGAAGACAATACTGAAGAGTTTCCAAACAGGTTCTGGAACAAGAAAAACAAGCCTTAATGGCTTTCGCTGTATCGCTGTCTTGAGATGGATTGGGAATCATTGGGTCCTCCTCGGTCAAATGCTCATACCAAAATAGTAGAGCAAAAAGACCTTGGAGGGATCAAGACTGCAGGATTGCATGGGCCGAAGCTGTTATTGCTCAGCCTTTTGCAGGGTGGTCGTGTGAATCATACGTTCCAAAAGACGGTCTAGATTCGATTTTTCATCGTCAGCAAACTGCCCCCAGAAAGACTGGATAAAGGGATACCAACGCGGGAAAATCTCTTTGATCGTACTGTCGCCCTTTTCTGTGAGCTTTATCACAAAAGAACGGCCGTCCCTTTGATGGGTCTCGCGCACGATCAAGTTCGCCTTTTCAAGACTGTTCAACAGCCCCGATATCGTCGCTTGGGTCACGCCCACCTTTTGCGCCAGAACAGATGGCATCAAGCCTTCTGGAGAGTTGCGCAAAATAAACAACAAGGTAAACCTTCCACTGGAAAGTTGATATTCAGACAGCAAGCTGTCCAACTTCATTTCCAGTTCGGTTGCGACTTTCATAAAGAGCAAATTTGAATGCAAGACCCAGGCATCCATTTCGACACCCGCGTGCAGCTCGGAAGCTGTCTTGTGAATCTCTTCGCGGCTAGGTAGCTCTTGAATAAATAACTTTGCCATAACCTATCTCCGATCAATACTGCGCCGGCCGCGAAGCCGGCTATTTATTTACGCTTGCTCTGCTGTGCTGTCTTTTTTGTTTGTCGTGATTTTGCCGCCAATTTTATTAGCCCAAATTCTAAAGCGATCGACGTATGTAAACACGGCCGGAACGACAATCAAAGTCAGAATCGTCGATGAAAGGATACCACCGATAATCGCAACCCCCATGGCTGTGCGGGATTTTGAAGCCGGATTCATACCGATGGCCACTGGCAATGTACCAGCGATCAAGGCA
Source organism: Bdellovibrio svalbardensis (assembly GCF_029531655.1). Taxonomy (NCBI): domain Bacteria; kingdom Pseudomonadati; phylum Bdellovibrionota; class Bdellovibrionia; order Bdellovibrionales; family Pseudobdellovibrionaceae; genus Bdellovibrio; species Bdellovibrio svalbardensis. Next base: position 980,266 of record NZ_JANRMI010000001.1, on the reverse strand, counting down.
AATGACGTCATCAGGATCGGACGTAAACGAGTTTTACCCGCAAGCACCAAGGCATCTGCGCGGCTCTTTCCTTCCGCCATCATCTGATTTGTAAAGTCGACCAGCAAGATACCATTCTTACCCGCAACCCCGATCAGCATGAAGAATCCAAACACCGCAAACAATGACATAATTTCATTCGCCAAATACAGGCCAAAGAAGGCACCGCAAAGGGCCAGTGGCAATGCCACCATGATAGTGATTGGCGTGATGAAAGATTCATACAAGCTCGCCAGGATCAGATAGATAAACATCACGGCAAAGCCCAACGCCAAGATCGTTGAACCTGCAAGTTCTTGCATATTCTCCGCATCACCACCGAAGTTATAACGAACTCCCGATGGGAATTTCGTATCGCCCTGACTCATCATTTTTACGGCGTCATTCACCACATCACTCAAACCCACACCTGGAGCCAAGCCGGCTGTGATCTGGATATAGCGACCACGGTCCATACGCTCGATAGATGCCGGTCCCGATGTCAAATCACCATTGGCAACATCAGACAGACGCACCAGCTTACGATTGATATTCGGCACATAAACCTGGTTGAATGTTTTCTTCAAGTCACGTTGATCTTCATTCAAGCGAACACGAACATCGTACTCACGGCCTTTTTCACGGAATTTTGCCGGCGTCATCCCTTCAACTTGTGCACGAAGTTCGCCACCCATTGTTTTTGTGTTAATCCCGTAAGCTTTTGCAGCACCTGGCTTAACATGAACTTGCAGCTCTGGTTTACCTGCACGGAAGTTTGAGTCGACGTCTTTTAGGCGTGGATCTTTTTTCAGGGCTTCATAAACTTGCATACCATATTTCTCAAGATCTTTAGGATCAGGAGAAATGATATTCAACATGAATGGTTGAGCCGCCATACCACCTGAAGCATCGTATTTTTTAACAACTGGATTTGCATAAGAGAAGCCCGCCAACTGCTGACGTAGTTTATCTCTGAAAATCTCAGTCTTCATACCACGTTCTTTACCGTCTTTAAGACGAACATAGAACGAGGCTTTATTTGCCTCACCATAGATACTTCCGATGGTCATAGTTGTGTACAAAACATTGGAATTGCTATGGATGATCTTATCGACTTCTTCACCCACTTTGTTTGTACCATCCAAGCTCGTGCCCGGTTCCATTTCCAATGTAACGGTCACCTCGCCGCTGTCGTCATCGGCAATGAAGGTACCCGGAACTTTGGTAACGGTATAGATACTCAGGAAGAACACCAAAAGAGTCGCACCGATCGTCATCAAAGGATGGCGTAAAGTGACTCTAAGGAATTTCTCGTAAATTCTTTCAAGCAAAGATTGGAAGCGGTCAAAGCCCTTCACCATACGACCCAAAGTTTTGTCGTAGAAAGACTCTGGCTTATGCGCCTCTTTATCGTGACCAGCCCCACCATGACCTGACCCACCGAAGTAAGCCGTCAACATTGGGATGATAGTCATCGCCACGAACCAAGAAATAATCATTGAGAACACGACAGTGAAACCAAACTGCTTCAAAAACTGACCGATAGTCCCTGACATCGTACCTACCGGCACGAACACCGCGATGACCACCAAAGAGATCGCCATCACGGCCATCTGAATCTCTGTGGTTCCTCTTTCAGCGGCGACGATGGAGTCTTCGCCCAATTCCATGCGTCGATAGATATTCTCCACGACAACGATGGCATCGTCGACCAGAAGACCGACTGCGAGAGTCAACGCCAGCATCGAAACGATATTGATCGAGAAACCCGCCATTTTCATCAACATGAAAGCGCCCACCAATGAAACCGGCAATGAGAACGCCGTGATCAAAGTGGTGCGTGCACTTCCCAGGAAGAAGAACACCGTAATCACGGTCAGAATGATCGCGATAATAATCGTCTCATTCACGTCCGCCACGTTGTCTCTGATTTTTTGAGAGGCATTTGTCACTAGTTGAATTTTCGGCGCACCTTCCATCTTCGCCAGTTCAGGCTCAATTTTAGCCATTTGTTTGAAGACGTCATCAGCCACCTTCACGGTGTTTGAACCGGATTGGCGATAAACCTGCAGGAAGATGGACTTCTTGCCATCCACGAAACCGCGAGACTTTTCATCTTCGACAGTATCTTTCACAACACCCAAATCCGCCACACGAGTCGGCACTTCATTGCCATAAAGATTCACGAGAGTGTCGGAAATTTCCTGAACGTTGCGGAATTCTCCCAAGCCTCGGAATACGAGCTCTTTACCGCCCTGATTGACCTTACCGCTTGGAATGTTCTCCCCCATCGCGCCCACTTGGGCCGCAACTTGAGAAACCGAGATTTCACGGGCTTTAAGTTTTGCACGATCTAGCAGGACGTGAACTTCTCTTTTACGACCACCCAGAATTTCAATCGCCCCGACGTTATTGACCTGCTCCAGGCGCGGCTTAATAACTTGGTCGGCAATATCATAAAGTTGGGCATCGGAAAGATCGCCTGTTAACGAAAGCATGACAATCGGTGTGTCCGAAGGGTCAAACTTTTTGATGACGGAGTCTTCAACTTCCTCAGGAAGTTTTGGTTTCGCAATATTTACTTTATCGCGAACCTGTTGTTCCGCGTATTTTGAATCCACAGAGCTGATGAACTCCACGATCACTTGCGAGACGCCTTCCATATTTTTAGAAGTCATACGTTTAATACCAGAGATGGTACTAACTTCGTCTTCAATAGGACGGCTGACCAGAGTTTCAATCTCTGCCGGTCCTGCCCCTTTATAAACTGTTTGGACGGTGACCACCGGAATAGAAACATCCGGGTATAAGTCAACGCTCATGGATTTGAATGAAGCCCAGCCGACTACCACAATGGCGATAGTCACGCAGGTCATAAAAATAGGTCTGCTAATGGATATCTTAGGTAAGCTCATGACTATTTTCCTTCTACTCCGACAGCGTCGGAGTGTAGACCAGCGTCGGATTGAGAGCCAGCGGCATTGTAAAGTTTGATTTGTGTTTGCAATCCCAAAATATTGGCAGCGGACTTCACTTTAGAAAGTGCGGCCTGTGAGTAATCCTGTTCGAACAACAACACTTGATAAGTCGTTGTGCGCCCTTGGCGAAGACGACTTCTTTCGACATCCAATTTGGTTTTTTGCAGAGTCTCTATTCGGCCCAACAGACGAAGATTATCGCGCGCATCGCCCAAAGATTTAGTCAAATTGATCCAATCTTGCTCTTGGGCATAAAGGGCATACTGGCGATTGTACTCCGCAGCTTTTTCCGTTTTCAAAGCACCGGATTTAACATCTGAAGTCGCAGTGAAGTTCAAAGGCATATTGAAACGAACACCGACAAAGCTGGTGTCTGTTTCTGTGTAACCGGCCTTTTTCATGGCATCACTTTGTTCTTTATCGCGGCCATTCAGAGCATAGGTACCATAAACATCAAATGTCGGTTTGTTACGTTCATTGACCAACTGCGAATTAGCCTTCGCTGTTGCCAACTGGGCCTCTGTCGCTTTCACGTCGTAGCGATCACCAGGACGCACCTGCGGAACCGTGAGATTTTCCAAAGCCGCATAGTTTACCGGCTCCAGAGAGTCCACCGTCACGTCAGCATTGCGATTCAAATATTTATTGAAGTTGCGAAGAGCTTCCTTTTTCTCGTTATTGGCAACTTGCAACTCGAGCGTACGAGCCTCAACCAAGGCGCGGGCTTGCACCACATCGGCTTCTTCACCGAGATTCATTTTTTTCTTTTTGCTAACATAATCAAAGATATTTTGTGCCGCTTTCAGCGCATTTTCTTGAATCACGACAACATCATTCCAAGCCGACAACTTCCAGTAAGCCGCTTCAGCCTGCGCCAAGTATCCGACGGACTGATATGAACTCTGGAATTGATCTGCGTAATTTTGCTGACGAGTGATCTCTTGATTGGCCTGCGCCGTACGACCGAAACCACCACCCCACAAAGGCATCGACAACTCAAGTTTTGGAGTTGCATCCCAATATTCCGGCATGGAAATCATATTCGTGTTGGCATTCACAAACTCGGTCTTTGCAAGATTGTAGTACAGTTTACTTTGCAAGCCGAAATTGAACTGCTGTGTAAGACCCAAAGAGTAGTTTTCTGATTTGATTTTATCAGAAGTCTTTGGTTGAGACGGCTTCCCATCATGCCCCACTTGCGCTTCTGCGAACATCTTTGGAGTAAAAAATAAATCCGCTTCACGGGATTTCAAAGCCGCCCCTTCGGACTGCTGAGAACTTCCCTTGTAGGACGTGTTATCCGTTTTAACTTGCTCCAAGTAATCTGCCAAAGTGAGTGCGGACGCACTTGTACTCACGATGCTAATTCCGAGCGCGAGAATCAGCTTTGAGGTGTTAAGAACGCTCTTTGCCTTCATGATCTGTCTCCTGATCTGGTTCAGTTCGGACTCCGAGGAAATCGAAGTATTAAGTAATCGCTTACATACATATAGTTACGGTAATTTCACAAAGTACTCAAGCAATTACTTACTTGTTCGGTCGGCAGTTTTATGATACATTATAGAAAGACAAGCTTTATCAGACACTTAAGATAGATTTTGAGGAGTTTTTTATGGATGAGACATCTCAGCAAAAGACGAGCGCACATGTGAGCACTGCTCGCACTAGGCCAAAAAAGCGAGATAGATCCGCATCTGAGGAGCGCTTGCTGAATGCAGCGGAAGATATTTTCTCAAAGCATGGATTTAAAGGCGCGACCACTCGAATGATCGCTGACAAAGCAAAACTCAATGAATCACTTATTGGTCGCTACTTTGATGGCAAGATGGGACTGCTCTTCGCACTTATTGAAAAACATATCGAAGATGTTCCTCTGGATATTCTGCCCTACCCTCCCCAGGAAACAGTTCGCGAGGAGCTTCATAAACTCATCGATTCCATGTACTACAAACACTGCCAGAAGGACTCAGAGTTTTTTAAAATTGTCATCTCACAATGTTTAACAGATGCCAAATTCCTCAAACGCATTCGCGAAATCATTCCGAAGAAAATTCATCCCGACGTAAAGATGCGTCTGGAGAATTTGGCGACTCAAGGAAAGATTCGCACTGATGTGGATTTGGAGTTGTTCATTCAAACTTTGGACACTTACTTCCATGGCGTGATGCTCTTCGAGAAAATCCTTATGGGCTACCCAGAAGATAAACTCAATCAAGGGATGCGCTTCGTGGTCGACACCTACGCCACGGCGATCGAAATTAAAAAGTAGGAACTCGGAGCTGGGGCGTCTCTGGGAATTGAAAACCGGAGAATTGAATATCCGGTAACTGGAAATACTCTGGCGCCTGCTGCTGTCCACCACCCTCCCCAGGAGTGCGACTGGTATTCGTCCCCGGTGGAACCACTTCATCGCCATCCAAACTTTGTTCGGTCGGATATTGCTTCGAAGCCTGCAGCAAATCTTTGTGATAAGAAAATATAATGCTTCCATTTTGCAGCAAATTTACCAAATAAGGTAGCGCCTCTAAGCTGACTGCAGGACATCCTTCGCTCCAACCAAGACGGCCATTCTGGCGAATAAACTCATCGCTCACGTACTTCGCACCATGCAAGACAATATTGCGAAGGCGGGCATTATTATTGGAGCGATCAATTCCATCCAAGTACAAAGACAAACCATTTTTCTGGCTCATATAAGTTCCTTTGGCATAATAGAAGCCAATCGAACTTTTCCAAGAGTCTTGAAGGTTAGAAAAGTTACGCGTTTCAATCACACCGGAATTGATCCCGTGAGCGACATAGAATCTTTCCACAACACCTGTATTGAAGTTCATCAGGTAAAGTCGCTTCATTGTTGAAGGCAGGGAATGATCAATGATCACAGCATAAGTTGTGTTGGGAATTCTGCCCGAATTATAATCGAACAACCGAAAAGTTTGATCCAAGGGTTCGCGCGGAACCCCTTGATCCAAGAGGGTTTCAAAAAGATATTTTCCTGCTGTTGTCTTGCGATCAAACATCGAGCCCGCGTGAGCAAGAATACCAAACATTAAAATAGAAACAGCCAGGCTGATCAGACGAATTTCTTTCATGGGCCCAGAGTCCTGTGGAATTCGCCTGAGAGCAAATTACGAGTTCGAAAGACAAATCCTAACCTTGCTGATCTTTTTTCCTGATGGCTCCCATATAGGAATACTGCCATGGTCGGAAGGACAAAAGGACACCGGTGTCCACTACCGGCACATTATGTTCCGCCTCGAAGCGAGCCTCTTCCTGCATTTCCAACATCAAACGATCTAACTTTGATTTGTATTTCGCCAAAGTCGGAGGACTGACTTTCAAGAGTGTAAATCGAATGTAGTCTTCCGGCTTAAATTCGTAAGAAAGATAACTTGATTTCGTTTGTTCAAAAAGGGCCTTTCCCACCGGGCCATCACGACGGAAACGCAAGAACCCTTGCTTTTTAAATTTCACTTTATCGCGAGGATGCAATTCGATCAGATTCAATCGATCCAGTTGGAAAAGAAATTTCTGCGACTCCGCGCGAGTAATCTGATATTCCTTTTCAATCTTTTGCGGAGTCTTCCCGTCATGTAGCATCATATAGAAATGCAGCAAGCGGGCATTCTCAGCCAGAGCGCGTTCTTGCTCTTCCGCCAATAGCACAACCTGATTCGCCTCCTCCAGATTGGCGGCTTTAACCACCTCTGCAAAACTGATGTCAGCGATTCTGCAGATCTCCTCAAGTCTTTCCAGACTCAGACTTTTGCTGGAGAGAATTCGCTTCACGCTAGATTCACTGAGATCCAACGACTTCGCCAAATCACGATATAGAATATTCTTCGCTTTGAGTGTTCTTTTTAGAGCACCAAGAAATTGGTCTATCTGGGACATATCGGCCTCCGAAACCAGAGTATTACAATACGATACCATTGACAAGAGTATTGAATAACGGGTCTTTTCTGCCGATCCTAGGGGTGACAGTGAGGAGGTTCACATGCAATTTCTTAAAAACCTTTTTCTGCGACTCACAACAGAAAGAGTCTTCTACTACAACTGGGAACAGCGCGACTTTGAACGCCGACCTTTTTTATGCCGTGAGCAATTGTTCTGCGCAAATCGCTCGACAGGTCAAATCACTTGTCGATCTGGTCGGGATTAAATAGAGTTCTTCCAACATGCAGACTGAGTCAGATAATTCGACCCTCTTTAAACGTCCCCTTTGGTATTACATTAAAAACAATCCCCGAGCTTTTGGCCTGGGGATGTTTTTTCTATTCCTAACGAACGCGCTCGACGGCGTTTACCCACTCATCATGAAAAAGGCCCTGGATCAAATCGAAGGACGCGTTCCTATGAGTGATATCACCAAGACCTGTGTTTTGTTCTTTGCAATCATGACAAGCCTTGCCGTGACTCGCTATGGCTGGCGCACGCACTTTGGCAAGTTCCACACCTTTGCTGCTGAACACATTCGTCAAAAACTCTTTAAGCATGTTACCTCTTTAGGTCCGAACTTTTTCCACAAGAATCAAGTGGGCGAACTGATGAGTCTTCTGACGAATGATGTCCAATCATTCCGCCAAGCCATTGGCCCGGGCATGCTCATTCTAGCAGATGGCATCATCATCATTCTGGTGGTTTTGCCGATTATGATTTCTATGAATTGGACTTGGACGTGGAAGACCCTGATCTTTCTGCCTTTGGTGCCTTTCCTTATTTGGAAAGTGATGAAGCTGATTCATCTCAACTATAAGACCCAGCAAGATCGTTTTTCTGAGTTGACTGGTGTCGCCCAGGAAACAGTTGGCGGCATTCGAGTTATTAAAAGCTTTTCTCAAGAGGACAACCGCACCACATTATTTAATGGGGTGAGTGCCGCCTTCGAAAAAGCCTGCAACAAAGTTGCACGCGTTGATGCCTTCTTTGTTCCGGTGATGGAATTTGGAGTGACCTCCGGCAGCGTGATTCTGCTGTTCGTCGCCAAGGATGATCTTTATTCTGGAGCTGTGACAATTGGAACCTTTGTGGCGTTCCATCGCTACATTCAAAAGATGGTCTGGCCCATGACCGCCTTGGGAATGGGATTCTCGTTCTTCCAAAAAGGTTATGCCTCCTTTGATCGCATGAAAGAAGTTCTGCAAACGGAAACCGATATTCCTGACCTCGGCACTGTTGAAATTAACAAGTTCGAAAGTCTTGAGTTCAGACATGTTTCTTTCAAGCATAAGAACAGCCCCGTTTATGTTCTAAAGGATATTTCATTCACGCTGCAAGCCGGCCACAGCCTCGGCATCATGGGACCTGTCGGCAGCGGCAAGACGACCCTCCTGCATTTGCTGACCCGCCTTTATCCTTTGGAAGAGGGACAAATTCTGGTCAACGGGATTCCGATAGAAAACATCACTCAAGAATCTTTGCGCCAAGTCTTCCTACTGGTCCCGCAAGAGGCTTTTTTATTCAGCGAAAGCATTACCGAGAACGTCAGCTTCGGACTTGCTGAACGTGCCTCTGATTCCGACATCCAACGCATGACTGAAATTGTGGACCTCACAAACGAAGTGAATGCATTGCCTATGAAATTCGAATCACAATTAGGCGAACGCGGCGTGAATCTTTCAGGCGGGCAAAAGCAACGACTGACGATTGCACGTGGGCTTATCATGAAAACTCCGGTCTTAATTCTAGATGATTCATTAAGTGCCGTGGATACCAAAACTGAAAAAGCCATTGAAAAAGAATTAAGCAAAGGGGATTCCGGCATGAGCCGCATTATTGTGGCCCATCGTTTGTCCTCTTTAAAAACAGTCGACCAGCTCTTAATTCTCAAAGATGGTCGTGTCGAGGCCTGGGGAACTTATTCTCAAGTCTTAAACTCAAGTCCAACCTTCCAGAAAATTGTGCAAATTCAGGGGCAGGAGGCAAGCCATGAGTGATAACTTCATGAATGAAGATCTGGTAAAAACTTCCGTCACCTACCCGGTCCTTTTTAAGCGTCTTTGGCCGTATGCCCGTCGTGAAAAAGTTCTGTTGTTCTTCGCAATCTTTGCCGTCGCTGGTGGAGCACTGGTCGCACGCTTGATTCCCGCGTTGATCGGCTATGCCATTGACCACGGTGTGATAGAGAAAAAGTATTATGTTTTTACTCAAGTAGCCTTTGCCTATTTAGGTCTTGAGATTCTGCGCTCGACGTTTTCATTCACCAACGTTTACTTGTTTCAGCTTTTTGGCAATCGCATGCTTTATCATCTTCGCGAGGATTTGATGAACCACGTACAGAGGCTGCCACTTCAGTTCTTTAACAAAACACCCACCGGACGTATTGTGACTCGTCTCACGAATGACGTGGCCTCCTTGGGAGAACTCTTCACCGAGGGCGTGATTTCAGTTTTCACTCAGTTCGTGATCATTTGTTCAGTCGTCGTCGCCTTGGCTTTTATTTCCTGGAAGCTGACGATCATCTGTTTGATTTTCGCACCCCTATTTATTTGGGCTTCTTTTTATCTCAGCAACAAGATCCGTGATATTTTAAGAGAGCAAAAGAAAAAACTCTCAACCATCAACGCCTTCCTGGCCGAGAACCTAAACGGAATCAAAGTCGTCCAACTCTACAATCGTGTAAAAAGAAATCGCGAAAAGTTCACGGCCCTGTCTACAGACTACCGCGACACCAATATGCGATCCATTCGCGCCTATGCTCTCATGCAGCCGATCATGAATCTTTTCAATGCGGTGACCATCACTTCAGCCCTGTATTTTGGCGGTCTCCTGAGCGCACAGAATTCTTTGGCGATTGGCTCCCTGGTGGCGTTCCTGATGAACATTCAGGACTTCATCCCCCCACTTCGCGAGATCTTAGAAAAATATCAACAGTTCCAGAATTCTCTGACCAGCGCCGAGCGCATTTTCACACTTATGGATGAGCATCAGGAAAGTGAGTCGGCCGAGCTGCAGAGTCATCAGGTCATTCGCGGCGACATTGAGATTCGCAACCTGAATTTCCAATACGAACCGCAACTCCCCTTGGTGTTGAAAAATATCAACTTACATTTCAAGGCTGGCGAATCCATTGCCTTGGTTGGGCGCACTGGCAGCGGCAAGTCGACTTTCATCTCTTTGCTACAACGCTTTTACGATGCCCCAGCAAATACGATCTATGTCGATGGCGTGGCCATTGAGCGCACCCCGCGCGAAGAGATTCGCCACCATGTCGGCGTCGTTCAGCAGGACAATTTTATATTTAGAGGCAATATTCGCGACAACATCGGCTTGGGAGATCCGCGCATCAGCGATGAACAGATCCGCACGGCTTGCGAGAAAACGGGTTATATGGATCTTCTGAAACGCACGGGTCGAGATCTGTTGAGCACGGTCGATGAGCGTGGTGCTAATCTTTCTGTCGGCGAAAGACAGCTGATTGCCTTTGCCCGCATTTTGGCCTTCAATCCTGATATCTTAATTTTGGATGAAGCAACTGCAAACATCGACTCTGAAAGTGAACACATCATTCAAGAGGCGACAAAAGAAATCACCAAGGGTCGCACGAGCATCATCATTGCTCACCGTCTTTCAACGATTGAGCAATGTGATCGCATTGTGGTTTTAAATCAAGGGGAAGTCATGGAAGTGGGCTCTCATGATGAACTGATGAAAGCCCAGGGATTGTATTATCAGTTTGCTTCTGCCGGCTTGAAATCAACTTTAATTGAAGCATCTGCGGCAGGAACTGCTGATCCATAGAAGCGGATGATGTTTTTGTCTGCCAGATAGTCCCAGCCATTGGTGGCATTACGGGCAACAACCTGTCCGTTCACTTTGACTACGATCGTTGATTCAACCGGCTTACTTGAAAGTTTAAAGTCGGTGAGAATCTGAAGTATTCGCGCACGAATCTCTGATACTGCGCTGGACATATCTGAATTGCACAAGGACCCCTTCGTCCCACCAGACACATCAGAAAGACCCATAAAGGCCAATCCGGGCTCCTTGTAGTCCAACGAAGTGGTGTTGCAGGTTCCACTCAAACTCAAAATTCCAATGAAGTTAAACATCCAGGATCTTGTGCCGTCAGAATATGGGCGCTTAATGCTATCCAGGAAGTTCGTATAATAGCTCACTGCGGATGCCGATGATTTACTTTTGTCATCCTCGTCAGACAAGGCAATGACAACCAAAAGAGCATCCGAACGCAAGAATCCGCGGCCTTGATTGGCTTGATAGGATGATGAAAGAACGGTCTCCATAGATTCAAGACCTCGTTCGTTATCGCTGCCATCTTGACCCACCACAAGTCGCGAGGAAAGGACACTGGTCAGGTTCGGAGTGTTTTTGTTCAATATGCCTGGTGAACCGATAAATTGCCCACCATTAGGATTCGTTCCGCCCATACTGCTAGTCACGACAGCCATCTGATAGTCCATCTTTAAGGAATTCAGCTTGGTCATCAGCCCAGGAATGGCCTGACTCAGGTTTGTTTGATGCTTTGACATGGACGATGAATTGTCCATGACCCAAAGAATATCGACTTTATTGTTATACGTGATGCTTTGACCAAAGTTGTCGCTCGTAGGTGGCAAATCAAATTTCACATCTTGTGCGCAGGCTCCCAACAACATCATAGTCATTGCTGAAGCCAGTGCGACGAAGCCCAGTCCGTAGCTTTTTGCCATTTTATTCTCCGTTAACTAAATTAAAGTTATGCCGCTTTCGCTGTGGCGTAGTTCTTAATGCTCTCTCTAACGGACTGACTGAGCGTTGTGAACTTCACACCATATCTCACCGGATCGACCGAGGCATCCGAACCATCTTTCACAAACTGCTTACTGACGATTTGGCAGACAGCATTGAAAGGAGGAACCCCATCGCCTGGTTGGAAATGCAAGAACAGGGACTGCCCAGGCTGAAGATTTGGATTATCAATTAGAACCCCCGCTCCGCCCGCGCTAATTTCAAGCGCCTGACCGCGGAAGACCGTCTTGTTGTTATGGACAATCAAAGAGGCGCCATAAGATGCGCGCGCATGACGGCGACGGAAGAAAATCTCTGCCAGTCCTTGCTCGTGGGACTGTTTTAATGCACGGATTGTTTCCGGCGCAAAGTCTTCAATTTCAGCGATGCGCTGCCAAGCAGGAAGTTTGGCATGCCATACATAATCGTATTCAAACAAAGTTTTTTCTTGAAGCATTTGCACCAGCTCAACTTGGCTGAAGGGACCGTAGTTGTTACCTTCTTTAAGGATAAACCACTCTTTATCTTTAAGAGGAGCCACCGACGATGTTGGGATTGGAATTGGCGCAACGTCTGGTTTAGTTGCTGGCTTGCTTGAAAGATTCACTGAAAACTCAGGATGCTCGAGCAACATCATCCATTCACCGAGGGATTCATCAAAGACATAGTCGGTCCATTGATTTTCGTGCATTTCAATCTTTTTCAAGACGGTCTCAAGTGTGTACGGTCCGACGTGAGTCCCATTATTAGAAAGATAGTATTGCTTATTCATTGAAGTACTCCTTGCGCAATCTATCGGCGCAAACAGGACCTGACTTAACTGTAGGATTTTAGACATTTTATAGGACTTTTAGTGCCAATTTATTGTCGAACTTCTGGTCAAATTTAATCCTTTCAGTTCCCCCACCAATAGCCGATATCTTACCAAGCGTTAATGGTTGCTTCAGGAATTGCTGTATAAAACCGATAATTGTTTATGGTGTTTGAACAGAAAAAAGACATGAACTACAGAAAAAATATCCTCATTGTTGATAACAATTGCGAGTTAGAACAACTCGTAAAAGAACCTTTGCTGAAGCAGCTCAAGGACTCCGGCGTATCGCCCGTCGTTGTCCGCGCCAAAGATGGAGCTGAGGCTGCGATCAAATCAGAAAACCAACGGTTTGATATGGTCCTTATTGATACCGAAGTTCCCCGCCTGATGGATGGAGGCTTCGTTTACGGTTTGCATACCTATAAGAACACCCAGGATGCCGAGCTGATCGTTGTAAGCCAAAGAGAGGCTACGGATCTGCCTGACTCTCTAAAAAAATGTAAGTTCTTTAAAAAGCCTGTTTCTCCAGCAGAACTTATCAGCGCGATGATTTCAATTTTAAATGCAGAACACCATGGCGTTGTGAAAGATGCTCCCGCCACCGCGGCTGCCGCGACCAAGTATGCTGTCGATGTGCGGGTGATTAATGCTGTGATCCAGGCAACTACCAAGGTCCTTGGTCAATTTGGTGTGACTTCTGTAAAGATGGACAAAGCCGGACCGAGATCTCCGCATGAACCTCTGCTGGGTGAAGTCTCTTCTGTCGTTGATATTCAAAGTCAGACTTTCCAGGGTTTCCTGTGTGTATCATTCGATAAAGGCAGCTACCTCGAAGTGGTCTCCACAATGTTGATGGAAGAACAAACCGAACTCAACGCTGACAACCAAGATGCGGTCGGCGAAATCAATAATATTATTTTTGGTAATGCTAAAGCAGAAATTTCCAATTTTGGCGTCAAAATGACTGTACCACGAGTGTTGCTGGGGGCCAATCAGGTCGTCCCCTGCGCGCAAGGTTCAGCTGGAATGATGATTCCCTTTAATACAAGCAAAGGGAAGTTCTACATCGTCGTCGTCGCACTTCCTGTGGGTAAGTCGGAGTAGGTCTTGCCTACTCCCCCATTCCAATTGCAGTCATCCATTCCGGGGTCGCTTCGATCAACTTGCGAGCCTGCATATCAAACAGTCCGAAAGTAAATAGCGCCTCACTGGCGATGGTGCCATCTTCCTTGATCATCTGCTGCTTCATATGGCCGACTTTGCCCTTATAATCCACGACTTCACAGGTAATTGTGATGGTCTCGCGCAGACGGATCTCTTTCATAAATTTCAAATTCACATCTAAAACAACAGGACCTTTTTTGATCTCGTGAATTTTATAAAATCCATATCCTCGAGGTGTGATCAACTCCCAGCGGGCTTCTTCATACAAAGACAAATAAGCCGCGTTATTGACGTGACCATAAGAATCAATATGGGTTTCTTTGATTGTCACTTTATAATGAAATGTTTCTGCCATTTTTTATCCTTACTTCAAAGCTTCGCGGATATACGCAGAAGCTTGATCCAGAGCCCATACCACCACCGCAATCACGGCAATGATACAACCCACTTCTCGCCACATCGCCTGTCCTTGATACTGAATCAGCATCGTCCCGATTCCGCCGCCGCCAACAAGTCCGATGACAGTGGCCATGCGCACATTGATATCCCAGCGATACACCGTAAATGAAATATAAGGCAGAAGCACTTGAGGAACAATCGCATACCAAATTGTTTGCAGTTTATTGGCGCCGGTTGACTCAATCGCTTCAATAGGCCCTTCTTCAGCGGACTCCACCATCTCTGAATACTGCTTTGCTAAGGAGGCCACAGAATGAATCATCAAAGCGAGCATCCCTGCAAAAGGCCCAATCCCCACCCAGACTGAAAAGATGATGGCCCAGATCAGGGCTTCAATCGAGCGCGTGACATTCAACACTGTTCTAAGAATCAAATAGACAAAATATCCTGCGGGGCCCTTCATAATATTCTTCGCACAGAAAAAACTCAGTACGAAAGCTACCGGAATCGCCAGAGCCGTCGCCAGGAAGGCCATAAAAATAGTTTCTATGATATTAAGGACAGCGCGAGGCAAAACATCCCAATTTGGATTGAAAAGTCCCTTGAACAAACGAACCGCACCGCCGAAACCATGATAGTCAAACAACTCGACGAATGAAAACTGCGTTTTAATCACCGCGACCATAAACGCAACAATCAAGCTGACCACCAACTGCCAACCCCAAAAACTTTTGTACCAAGCCCGGGCTTCTTCACTTTTCACAGTCTTGAAAAGTACATCACCCAAAGTCACCACACCTCTTGCACGCAATGACCAGCTGATCCCCGCACTGAGAATGAAGAACCCACCAACAAAAAGAACATCTCTGGTCAGATTCAGAAGTTGTTCTTCACTTCCCACAAAAAGTGCGATTGCCAGCACCGAAAGAAGAAATGCTCCAAGAATGCTATCAAAGACCGTCCGTCGAAACATCCTGTGCGCCCTCCCCGTATATTTTTTGAAACCATTCCTCTGTGATCTCAGATGGCTTTCCTGAGAAAACGATTTGTCCTTCCTTCAGAGCAATCACCCGGGTTGCATATTGTCTGACCAAAGAAAGAAAGTGAAGATTTGCGATCACCGTTATCCCGAGCTCTTGATTTACTTTCTTCAAATAATCCATCACGACATGACAAGTGGCGGGATCCAACGAGGCC
Source organism: Bdellovibrio svalbardensis (assembly GCF_029531655.1). Taxonomy (NCBI): domain Bacteria; kingdom Pseudomonadati; phylum Bdellovibrionota; class Bdellovibrionia; order Bdellovibrionales; family Pseudobdellovibrionaceae; genus Bdellovibrio; species Bdellovibrio svalbardensis. Next base: position 964,969 of record NZ_JANRMI010000001.1, on the reverse strand, counting down.
ACCGGTTCATCCGCCAGAAGAAGAACCGGATTTTGCGTAAGGGCCCTGGCAATAGCCACTCGCTGTTTTTGTCCCCCCGAAAGTTGATCCGCCCGCAGATGGGATTTCTCTGAGATACCGACGAGTTTTAAATTTTTCAGAGCTTCCTTGCGATCCTCTTCAGAAAAGATTCCAAGAAGACTGAGCCAACTGTTGCGCCAGGTGTTTTTTCGTCCCAAACATCCCATCAACACATTCGTTAGAACACTTTGCCGTGGAATCAAATTGAAATGCTGGAAGATCATTCCCATTTTCCGGCGAAGGTCTCTGATTTGTTCCTTCTTATCGATCTTGCCGATATCTTGGCCTTGAAAATAAATTTCTCCGCTCGTGGGCTCCTGCAGGCGATTTATACAACGCATGAGTGTCGACTTACCCGAGCCACTCAGACCGATCACAACCAAGAACTCGCCCTGTTCGACATCGAAGCTCACATCACGCAAGGCCTTGACGCCGTTGCCATAAGTCTTCGTCAGATTTTTCACCGATAAGATCACTGATAAGATTTGAGTCTTCACTATTTTTTCTCCGGGACCATCGTTCTGAGCATTTCCCGAACGGTATCATAGTCAGCGTCAGTCGACTTCTTAAGATTGGTAGCCCCTAACATCAGATCCATGGATTTCTTCCCCTCAGGAGTAGCCACAAACTGCAAGAGCGCATCGCTGATTTTTTCCTTCATTTCCTCGGGAAGATCTTTGCGAAACACAATGGGATCATTTGGAATGGGCTCTGAGAGTTCTATGATTTTTACTTTTTGCTCGACATCAGGATACTGTGTCTTTACCAAGCGACGGGCATCTTCAATATGTCCGTCCTGAGGAGGACTGTAATAAGTGGCCCCGGCGTCAACTTGCCCCTGATAGATCATCGTCACGACCGCATCATGGTTCATGGCAAAAACTGTTTGCTTGAGAGTGATCTTCTTATCATTCAAAGTCTTAAGCGGTAGCAGATATCCAGACATCGATGCCGGATCGACGAAGGCCATTTTTTTGCCCTGGAGATCTTTTAGAGTTTTGATTTTACTGTCAGACCTTGCCAGGAATTGAGATTGATAAGTTGCCAGACCATAGCGAATCACTGTCAGACGCGCTTCCACACCGTAAGCTTTGTGCGCCATGTAGTATCCATAGGTATTAATCGCGGCCACATCGGCGCGTTCGGTTCCAAAGGATTCCACGACAGCAACAAAAGACTGGGGAATTGTGATTTGAAATTTGTAAGGCGTGTTTTTCTCTAAGTACTCTTTCAAAATCTTCGAGTTGTCCGCCAGGACTTTCGCGTCCACAGAGGGGACAAGATGAAATTTAATAGGGTTTTCAGCGCTCCCTAAAACTTCCTTTCTGAAATGACAGCCAGCCAGTCCAGTTGCACAGAGGAGAGAGAGCACAGCTATCATTTTTTTCATCATAAAAACTCCAGGTTTAGACAGGTTCAGGTTATAGAAATTGGCCCTGTGAGAGCAAGAAAAGTCTTTGCCTTAACCAGACCTGAACAGATAGGATGACCCCGTATGTTAGAGGCTTTACTTGTCAACATTCAGAGGGTTTCTTCGCAAGGATCAAAGTGCCTGGTGGTCTTTGACTTGGATTCGACCTTATTTGACGTCAGCCCTCGCTTGGAGCGCATTCTCCTCGACTTTGCGGCAGTCCCTGAATTTCAAAATCGCTTCCCTGAACAAGTCGCTCTTTTTAAAGACATTAAAACTATGCATTCTGACTGGGGCATCACGGGTGCTTTGGAACGAGCTGGTGTTGACGACAGTCATCCGGATTTTAAAAAAGCCATCATGGACTTTTGGTATCAGCATTTTTTTTCGAATGAATATTTGCAATACGATAAGCCCACTGAAGGTGCTGTTGAGTTTGTCAATGAAGTGGCGCTCGCAGGTGCTGACATCGCTTACCTTACGGGTCGCGATGTGCAGCGCATGGGTGTCGGCTCAGAACAAGTGCTGCGCAAGTGGGGGCTGCCTTTAAACGATCATGCCCACTTGGTTTTAAAACCTCACAAAGTCATGGACGATGCGGAGTTTAAAACAGACTGGTTCCTGGGAGCACTGACGAAGTCCTATCAGAAAATTTACTTTTTTGAGAATGAACCTGTGATCCTCCACCTGATGGCGACGAAATGTCCTCAAGTGGAAAGTTACTTCTTCGAAAGCACTCACTCTGGGAAAGCCCATCCTCCGGAAAATCTTCCCCGTCTTATGAACTTCCTGCGCTCTAAAAAGGAGTCTTAAATGTTGTATCTGGTGGCCACTCCTATCGGAGACTATAATGAAATTTCTTTGCGTGCTCTGGATGTTTTAAGAGAAGCCGAAGTCATTATTTGCGAAAGCACAAAGGAAGCTTCGAAACTTTTGCGGTCGCACGGTATTACTGGAAAAAAGTTTGAAATCCTTGATGAGCACTCCACGCCGGAAGACAAAGCGGCCTTGGTTCCTTTGTGCGCTGAGAAAATGGTGGCTTTGATCACCGACTGCGGAACTCCTGGCTTTGCAGATCCGGGCGCAGATCTTGTGCGACTGTGCCGCAAAAAGAACCTGGCGGTTAAATCTGTTTTGGGTCCTTCATCTTTGATGGGCTTGCTGTCCTTGAGTGGACAACGTCTGGATCAATTTGTGTTCAGAGGCTTCTTGCCAGCAGAAACAGAAAGCCGTGGCGCCGCTCTTCGTGAACTGACGAAAGAAAAGCGTGCGATCGTCATCATGGACACTCCTTATCGTTTGAAAAAAACTTTGAACGACATGAAAGAGCATTTTCCAAATCGTCAGTTCTTGATCACCTACAATCTTTCGCAAGAAGATGAATTGGTCCTCGAAGGCACCATTGATTCGATCATCAACAAAAATGCTTTTGAAAAAGCCGAGTTCATGCTTTTGATCTACCCGGCCTAATATGAAATTAAACCTTCCTGTTGATGAGTTTATTCCGCAGATTCAGACCAGGTTGTCTGAGGGGAATAATCTTGTCATCACGGCAGCTCCGGGCGCGGGTAAGACAACACGACTGCCTCCGGCTTTGCTTGATATTGTTGAAAAGAAAATTATTGTCCTAGAGCCCCGCCGGATGGCCGCCATCGCGGCAGCCCATCGGATTGCGGAAGAGCGTGGTTGGACTGTTGGCGAGGAAGTCGGCTATCAAGTTCGTTTTGCCAATAAAACTTCTGCAAAAACTCGTCTGATTTTTATGACTGAAGCTTTGTTGGCGAGACAGATGATCGATGATCCCGAACTGTCCGATGTCGATCTGGTTATTCTGGATGAGTTTCATGAACGCTCCATGCACGTGGACCTCGCTTTGGGCTTGCTTCGTGAATTGCAAGAGCTGGGGCGAGATATCAAACTTCTTGTAATGTCGGCAACCCTCGAAGCAGAAAAGATTTCTGCTTATTTGGGAAATAGTCCCGTTGTCAGCGTTCCCGGAAAGCTCTTTGAGCTTGAGGTGATCTACCAGAAGAACCATCAAGTGCTGCAAACCTCCCCTGCTTTTTATGAAAATCTTTTTTCAACAGTCAAAGAGGCACAAGGCAAAACTTCTAAAGACATTTTAGTCTTTCTTCCTGGTGTGGGAGAGATTGAACGAGCCAAAGACAATCTTTCTTCATGGTGCGAGGGCCGCAATATAGAGCTGGTTCCCCTGCATGGCTCCCTGGGCATTGAAGAGCAAAGAAAAGCTCTGCAAAAAGGCTCCAGACAGCGAATCATTCTTTCTACAAATATCGCAGAGTCTTCTGTCACTTTAGATGGTGTGAACACTGTTATTGATTCGGGTCTTGCCAAGAATATGAAGCAAGATTACCGAACTGGTTTTTCGCGCCTAGAATTAGGGCGCATCAGCCTTTCAAGTGCCATTCAACGTTCAGGCCGTGCCGCTCGTCAGTTCCCTGGGATTTGTTATCGCCTGTGGAATAAGATGGATGAGCTTTCCTTCACAAAAAGTGAAGTTGCTGAAATTCAACGGGTTGATCTCACTGAGAGTTTGCTTTTCTTGGCCGCCCAGGGTGTCGCCGACTTTCAAAACTTCACTTGGTTTGAAAAGCCCAATTCCATTGCCATTGAAAAAGCGCTTCAATATCTGCGCCTGGCGAAAGCCTTGGACGGCAAGAACAAGATCACCGACTCTGGCAGAAAGATTCTTCACTTCCCTCTTCCCGTGCGCCTGGCAAAATTGATGTTAGTAGCCTTGGAGCGCGGCTCTTCGGAATTGGGGGCCGACCTTGCCGGGATTCTGCAGGAGCGAGACTTCCTGAGACGTGAAGCGATCAGCTCGTTCCTGGGTGACAAAACTGAATGCGATATCACCGTGCGCTTGGACCTTTTACAGCAGTTTAGAAAATCCGGGAAAGCTCCGCGCGAAGCGAGCTTCTTTGCCCTGCAAACGGTGGAGCAATCCACACGGCAAATTCTTTCCTTAGGCAAGAAAATGGTGCCAGGTAAAGCGGCCCAAGCTGAGCCAAACAATCTGGAACTTCGCACATTATTGTTGAAAGCCTTCCCCGACCGCCTTTGTCGACGTCGTGGAAATTCAGATCGGGCCCTGATGGTTGGTGGACGAGGTGTAAAACTTCAAAACGAAACACTTGTAAAATCTTCGGAGTTCTTCGTGGCCCTCAATGGCGTCGAAGGCAGCAGTGATGCTGAAACGATTGTCAGCCTGGCCTGTGGTTTCTCGAAAGATTTTATTCTTTCCCATTTTAAAGACGAGATTCAAAAAGTTCGCGACGTCACCTTTATCGAAGAGAAGGGGCAATTCTTCATCCGCGAGTACAAGTCTTTGTTTGGTCTTCCCTTGGAAGAACCCAGCCTGCTACCGGCCTCGCAGCAAGAAGTCTCTGAAAAGCTGCCGCAAGTCCTGGTTGAAAAATGGGATTTGGTCTTAAAAAACAATGAAAAGCTTGCGCAGTGGTGGGAGCGGGTTGAGTTCTTCAAGCGCCACGAAGGCCTGTCTTTTGAGTCTGAAATTCCGGAATTGAAACTGGAAGCTTTTGCTCAAGCCTGCATGGGTGAAAGCAAAATGCAGACAGTTTTTGAGAAGGACCTGGCGTTCTTCTTTGAAAATGTTTTCCCGCAGGATTTCGTACACACGCTCAGAAAAGAACTTCCCGATCGCATCGAAGTTCCGAGTGGAAGTAAAATTAAAATCATTTACCCGGAAGATAAAGCTCCGTACCTGGAAGTGCGCATTCAAGAAGTCTTTGGACTTCAAGAAACACCGAAGCTTCTATTTGGAAAGATCCCCGTGACCTTTCATTTGCTGGGGCCGAATTTCCGGCCCGTGCAAGTGACAGCCAATCTCGAAAGTTTCTGGAAGAACGGATATCCGGAAGTTCGCAAAGAATTGCGAATCAAATATCCCAAACACCAATGGCCCGAAGATCCTGCGGATGGAACCCCCGAAGCCAAAGGACGTCGTCGCAGCCCTTAGTGAACTTTGCCGGCACAATCCGCGCAGATGGCCTCACCATCTTCTTCACGCTGCTCTAGATAGGCCAGAAACGAAGCAAAGCGAAAAGAGATATCGTACAAAGTATCCATGTCGAATACGAACTTTTCGCCTGCCATTGTCACAGAGACCCACTCGTTATTTACTTCCTCGAGGGAAATCTCTTCCGCTTCCAGAAATTTGGTGTTTTTCATTTCACGTCTCCTGTTGATTTATTAACCACGTAGAGAGTAGTAGCTAATTACAAGACCGGCATCGAACGCGAATGGAACCGCTTCAATATTCGGTTCATCAATAAGACGACCTGACTCCACCCCACCTTTTTCCTCTTTCATCATAAATGACGGAAGCGGTAAACGCGGGCTTTGTTTCGCCTGAAGATAAGTTTGATTTTCATAAGCATCAGGTTTCAATGTTATAACATCGCCCACTTTAATGATCTGAGAACCAATATTAACTTTCTTCCCATTCACTAAAACTTTGCCATGAGAAACCATTTGTTTCGCAGCCGGAACACTGACGGCGAAACCCAAGCGGAATACGACATTGTCCAGGCGTTTTTCCAAAAGATTGACCAAAGCTTCGACCCAGTTCGAGTTGGAAGACTTTTGCGCCTTCTTGATAAGACGACGGAATTGTTCTTCGCGAACTCCATAATGGAAACGAATCTTTTGCTTCTCTTCCAATTGCAAGCCGAATTCAGAATACTTACGACGGCGTTGACCGTGTTGTCCCGGAGGATAGGGCTTTCTTTCCATGGCACCCGCTTTGCCCATGCCCGGAAGCTCCATCAAAAGACGTCTTTGAGTTTTAAATCGAGGGGTTTTACCTTTTCTTTTCATTTCTGAATCCTATCTGGTCCGCACTCCGACTTGGTCGGAGTAAGCTCTCTACACTCCGACTTCGTCGGAGTAGGTTCTCTGCACTCCGTAATTTGTTGGAGTCATCTAAATTCGGACTCAGTGATAAAGCGAACAGTTTCGCTTGGACAGAACTTCTGATGTTTTTCGATATGATGAGAATTCAGTGAAAGCGCGCTGAAAGACTAATGAGAATGGATGGGAACCTCTACACGGCTGGGGACGATTACTGCGACAAAAAACTACTACTAAATGCAAAGTACTTTTGTAGTGCGTTGGTTCTCATTTTTCTTTCATCTCGGGAAAGCCTTTGCTAGAAAGGGCCTCCGGCTTGAGGGGGGATTCATGAAATTAACATCGACACTTTTATGTGCCAGTATTTTGTGTGCGATGGCCACTTCGCAAGCGGCTCCCAAGACTTTGCTCTTCTGTAAGAATATTGATCGTACCGACCTCAAAGATATCGTTATTCACGAAGTCAGCTCGGCAAAATCCAACGGCCTTCTTGAGATTCAAGAATCGCTGACAGATGGCGGTTCTATCACACGCACGCTGAGTGCTCAGGATCTAAAAGATGGTTATGTGTCTTTGAGTAAGGATGATGAGACGAAGCGCACTCTGGTTCGTAAAGACGGAAGCTGGGCGGTCCTGGAAAATGCGGGGGATTATAATTCCTACTACCACGCGGAATGCGTGGAGTAGGAATTGCGCAGACTTTAAGCTTTTACCAAGCTGCTAGTCTACGGCGGCGATTTCTCTTGCGAACCGGAGTACCTGTTCCAGTACCCTCTACTTGCTTTGAATTAGGGCTTGTGTTCGCTGGAGTTGAATCTTGCTCTACCTGTTTCATAGCCGAACTCCTTTCGTGCTAGATTAAGTACTCCACTATTATTGCAGAGACGCACAGCGCAAAGCGAAGCATTTAATATTAGTTTTAGATCATGAAAACAGAGTGAGAATAACGCAGCAAGCCTCAGAAAGGTACGGCGTACCTCAGTGAGTCCAAACCCACAGGGGGCCGATGAGTAGAAATTGTAAGTCTTTGAAGAAAGAAGGTTTTTTGCCTTCGACTTTGTGGCCATAAAATTGGCCGATCCAGGCTACAACGAAGATGAGCAACAAAGGGATCACCGGACTCATAAGGTGACCTAAGATATAAAGCAAAACATAGGAAGCTATGACCTGCCCCAGCATCATAAGGAAGGCTTTTCTTCCCAGAGTCATATACCAACCCAGTGCGATCGCGATAACCAATTCGCCCAAGCGCAGAGGTCCCAGGTTCACGGGAATTTGAATTAACAAGCCAACAATAGAAAAGAAAATCGCAGGCACGCAGACTTTATGAATACGTCGATTTAAAGGATTCTGATGACTCTCGCTGTATTCCGCAAACCACTGTTCAAGTGTTTTCATAGTCCCTTATTTTTGCTGAGCCAGCGGTGCGACCATCACGGCTCCAGGAGGAACATCGCGAACAACCACAGAGTTGGCTCCTATTGTAGCTCCATCACCAATGGTAATCGGGCCTAAGACTTTTGCGCCGGTACCAATCAATACTCGATTGCCCACGGTTGGATGTCTTTTCACCGGATCAAATTTAATTCCGCCTAAAGTCACACCATGGAAGATGATGCAATCATCACCAATAATCGCCGTCTCTCCGATGACCACGCCCACGCCATGATCAATCACCAAGCGGCGACCAATCGTGGCACCGGGATGGATTTCAATTCCTGTCATCCAACGAGAAATCTCCGCCACCAGACGCGCCAGGAAAAACAACTCAATACCATACAAATAATGAGCGATACGATGACATAGCAATGCCTTCGGTCCCGGATAAAGGATTGCGATCTCCCACAGCGACTTCGCTGCTGGATCGTAGTTTTTATAGGTATGGAGCAGCTCTTGAATTCTTTTAAGCATTAATACTTCTCATTCAGATCATCTAACAGGAAATAGCGATCAAACAGTTCATTATAGCGAGACCATTTCTCGCCAGAACCTTTTTCATTGTCGACAATAGTCTTCACCGTCGCGACTTTACTGTCGAAATCATCAATCATGGCAACAACCATGGCCTCCAAAAATTTAGGACGCTTTGGAGAACCATACTCCATCTTGCCATGGTGGCTCAGGATAATGTGCTTCAAGATGTCGCGCAGTTCATCGTCGAATCCTAAAATGCGCGAGGCTTTTTTATCAATCATCTCGCAGGCAATTTGCATGTGCCCGATCAAACGACCGCGGTCTGTATAGGAAATGCCATTATCATAGGAAAGCTCGGTGATCTTTCCTATGTCATGATAGATCGCTCCAAACAAAAGCAAATCGCGATTTAAGAAAGGATAGTGAGTCCCCATAAAATCCATGATTTTACAGATCGACAAGATATGCTCCAGCAAACCACCAATCCACGCATGGTGAATCGATTTCGCGGCAGGAGCACGTAAAACCTTGGGTCTAATTTCCGGATCTTCCAGTGTATCCAAAACCAACTGACGAATTTGATCGTTCTTCATTGAGCGCACAAGATGAAGCAGTTCTGCCATCATATCTTCCGCACTCCGAGACGCCTGAGGAATAAAATCTTCAAAGTTCACTGTGGAAGAGTCAATGCGTTCTAATTTGTGAACGATCAACTGCTTGCGATTTTGAAAGAGCTGTACCAAGCCCTTTACTTTTAAAATGTCACCATTTTCAAACTCGCGGGACAACTCATCCACGCGATCCCACAACCGGGCATCAATTGTACCCGTGGCATCGCCCAATTGCAGCCCCATGAAAGGACGACCATTTTTACCAACGGCGACAGTCTTTTCCTTCACCAGAAAAAGCTGATCGACATTGTCTTTGTCTTGAAGACTCTGAATCGTTTTTTTATCCATCAGGGCACCTCACAGAAAAGATTCTGGTGTTTAGAGTCCTTAAAAGTCACTTGTGAAATATAGATGTTTCCGGCTTTTTGTGCAGCAATGAAGAATGTTCCCGCCAACACTGAAGTGTAACGTTCGCGGGTGGTGTTAACCTTTAGCCCCTCTTTGCTCATCGCCTTCATAAAAGACGCTGTAATATCGAGGACCTGATTGCAACCTGCCCCGATCACCTTGTCGTCGATGCGACGTTTGCGGCCTTTGCTAAGAAACAACACTTTTTGAGCGGTCGACTCTGTGAACTCTGGAAATTCAAATCCAACGTAAAAAGAACCCTTTTGATCAGAGATGAATTGGGCCAAGTCAATTTCGCCCCCACCTTTTGGCAGTTCGATCTTAATGGCCTCACCTTTTACGATGTCAGCGTTCTTCTCCACCAAAAACACATTCACTTCAGAGAATATAATTTCTTTGGGCAGGCCGGCTGCACCCTCTTTTTTCTCTCCGTGTTCGCCGCCGCCTTCGGCTTTCGGCGCCTCTCCATGAGAAGCGGCTTGAGCTTCACCATGCTCGCTGACGGCTTTGAACTCCAACATGTCCCAAATTTTCGACGGAACTTTTACATCCGAAGCGACATCTTCAAATTTAATTTCTTTGTATTCAGCAACGTGAAAGCCGGGATCCTTCGTGCAGGCTCCCAGTGCTAAAAACAGCCAGAGTGAGTAAATCTTGGCTGCATTATTCATTACTCAGACTCCAATTGGTCCCTGAGTTCAAGCATTGGAATGTAATTGGATTCGGCTTCAAGACCTGCGCGCACGTAATCATATGCACCGGCGCGATCTTTCTTTTTCATCTTAACCCAAGCAAGACCGTAAAGAGCGGCCACATCGTTGCGATTATCCTGGTAAACTTGGGTGAAGATCTTTTCCGTGCAAGCCAGGTCTTGGCTGGCGATGCAAATATCACCCAAAAGATGATTCCTAACTTTTAAGCTGGTCAGTTCCGGCATCTTTAGAATGGTCATGGCTTCCGGCAACCGATTCACTTTATTCAAGTAACTGGCTTGCGCAGCAAGCACGTAAGGATCTTTCGGTCCTTCCGTTAATGCTTCTTGCAACATCTTTTGCGCATCAGAATCACGATTCACTTCCATCAAGCAGACAGAACGCAAAGCTTTCATTTCCGCAGTTTGAATGCTCTTTTCAAAAAGCTCTGAACAGTATTTTTCCAGATAATCCCACTGGGTAAAGCGCCAGTCCACCATCAACGGATGAGTGTAGCGTTCTGCCAGTCCCGCTTCTGAATCCAAGAACTGAATAACCGCCTGGTTCACACCATCCGTGTCGCCTATCAGATTCTGAGCGTAAACCAAGAACAAGGTCAGTTCCTGGCGAAGATAGCCGGTTTTTTGCAAACTTGTCTTTATATCATGAATCAGTGGCTTCAAGAACGAACGATCCTGAGTGGATTTTGCATACTCCATCGCAGACATTGCACGACCAAACAATGCCAAAACAGAGTTGGCATTTTTGCGATAGATCACTTCAAAATCGCGCATTGCTTCGAGGTAGTTTCCCTTTTTCATCTGCACGATGGCCAAATTCAAAAGTGCCGAGATATTCGAAGGCTCATGGCCAATCGCTTTTTGCAAAGTATCTTCAGCTTCTTTTAAATCTCCATCCATCATGTAAGAAACAGAGATCCCCAAATAGGCTTCGACCAAATCTTCACGCGTTCTTCCGTCTTGAATCAAAGCTCTTTCAAGAATACGTCGCCCCTGCAAACTTTGGCGATCTTCTGAAATAAGCACCGGAGCCATTTGTGTTTGAGTATCAGAATCAGGTTCTTTAATCGCAGACGCCTTTTTATAAGCGGCGAGGGATTTATCGTACAAGCCCATACTCTTGTAGCGAAGAGCTTGTTTTAACAGCTCCTCATAGCCTGCAGATTTTTTGGAACCCTTTAAAGACAGGCTAACGACAATCGCGACGGCTGCAAGGCCGGCAATACCGATCAAACTCCAACGAAGAACATTCGATTGTTTCTGAATTTTACCTTTAACTCGATTGTCTGCCGCCGAACCATAACTTTTAGCGGCAGCATTATCCGTCGCCAAAGAACGACTGTTCGCTCGTTCAACCGAAGGAGTGACATCTTTAATATGAGACTCCATAGCAGGAGGCTTCACTTCCATCACAGGAAATGGCGTCGGAGTCAGCTCATCTGAAATTGTAATACTGGCGGTCTGAGCATCCGTTTTGGTGACGGTGTGCTGAGCCACTGATTGAGTCATGGTATTTTCAGAAGAGTTATCTTGCTCCTCACGGATGTTTCTTACGATCTCCATGAAAAGTTCGCTTTCGCGAATATAAGACCAGCGGCCGGTGGGCTGGCGAACCTCATCAATAATTGAGATTTGCTTGCTGGCCAACATGCCCGTCACTTCTTCCAAAGTATACGGCCCGAGAATCCTCGTGGAGGATTTAACAAGCCAGTTCCTTTCGGAGTTGCCGGGCGCAGCTGTCATAATCTAGAGGCCTTTAGTTAAGAGAAATTTAAGGTCATCGTTGGTAAGATAAAGACCCGCTCCTGCAAAGCCAGATCTCGCACCGTTCTTATCAAGAGCGTCGTTGATACCGACATTAACATAAAGACCACGATAGAAGTAATATGTGGCAAAGGTACGCCAGTTCGTTCTTGTAAAGTCGAAGAGCTCTGTAGAAACCTTCAACTTACGACGGAAGAAGTAGTAATCGATTCCAAAACCACCACCGTTTTCGATGATACCGCCACGCAAAGTAAGGTCCCAGAAGTTCTTACCGAAGAGCAAAGTGAATTTAACTTTTTGCTCGTAGGTTTTCTTCTCTGTGATATCGGAAGTGGTTGTTCCCGTCGTTTGAGTACGTGTGGTTTCCACAACACCGGCTGGATCGTCTACGATACCAAGATAGTAGAAGCGATCTAGACCTGGTTGGATATAAACCCCAATAGTTGATTTCCAGCTTCCCACGGTTCCAAGATATTCTGTGTGGAAATCCATGGCAGTTTGAATACGGCTTGCTGCGCCCACAAGGTCATTAACCCCGTCGATCGCAGATTCCACTTTTTCAGCAGTGGTTTCATCGCTGACAAGTTTACCAATGGTGCCTTCACCACGACTGATCTTAGCAGTTACGTCATCAAGGTTTTTAACAGTTGCTGACAAGTGCTCCCAAGTCTTTTTAAGACCTTGATCGCTATTGTCATTAGCAATCTTTTGCAAAGACGAAGTGACATCGTGGATTTGATCTACGATTTCGCCGATCTTATCTTTATTTTCAGAAGTTACGTGAGCGAGATCGTTCGTGATTGTTTCTACGTTTTTAACAATACGACCCAAGATATGCTTACGAGTGCCATCTTCTGTCGTTGCCTCTTCCAGGTTCTTTGCCACCACTTTCAATGAAGAGGCCACTTCCCCCACTTCCGCCATCAAGTTATCCAAAGAACCTTTGGCTTTGATGTTGGTGATTTGGGCATTGTCAGGCAACGGAGGATCTGTTGGAGAGCCAGGATATACCTCAACGTGTGAGTCACCCAAGATACCTTGAGCTTTGATCTCAATAGACGCTGATGTCGTCAAAGGAATTTCAGATTTAATAGTGATATCAACGCGGGCTTGGCCATCTTGCAAGCGGATGTCTTTGATCACACCAACAGGAATACCTGCGGAACGGATGGCAGAGTTTTTAACCAAACCACCCGCATTAGGAATAAGGAACCAGGCTTTTTTAGAGCGACCCAAATACGATGGATCATCACTGACTTGCATAGACATCACGGCGATCAGAGATCCCACGATGATCACTAAGAGGCCAACTTTAAACTCAGTCGCACGGAGCAAATTCATTGATGTTTCATCCCTTTATTCACGAATCTCTTCACCAGTTCAATATCGGTATTGAAGAAATCCTCTGGAGTACCGAAAAGCAAAACCCGGCCACTATCTAACATTGCGATATGATCGGCAATCCTAAACGCGGCGGACAAATCATGAGAAACCATGATTGATGTCGTGCCTGGTCTTGATTTGTGAGTACTCAGAATCAAATTATCCACCATTTCAGTCAGAATGGGATCTAATCCCGTGGTGGGCTCATCGTATATCAAAATTTCTGGATCTAGGGCGAGAGCTCGGGCCAACCCCGTTCGCTTCTGCATCCCTCCAGAAATTTGCGAAGGGAGCTTTTGAAAATGTTTTGGGTCCAAACCAACGTCGTGCAACTTTTGCTCGGCTATACGAAGGACCTGTGTCTCTTTGAGATCGCGACGATGCTCAAAAAGTGGAAAGCAAACATTCTCAAGAACTGTCATATCATCGAACAATGCCGCCGATTGAAAGAGCACCCCAAATTTACAGCGAAACTTAGTGAGTTGATCTTCATTGAGAGTGCTTAGATCCGTCCCTAAAACCTCAATGCTTCCTGCGGTTGGTTTATACAAGCCCAGCAAGTGCTTCAAGACGACACTTTTTCCTGTCCCGGAAAACCCAATAATCGCGGTCAATGACCCCTTGGGAACCTCTAAATTGATGCCCTTAAGAACAAAATCTTTTCCACCATCGAAGGATTTGGTGACGTCTTTTAGAACGATCGCAGATTCATTGCGCATTATGAAATCCCCATGACGTTGTAGTAGAAACGAATCAGGTTCGTCAGGAAATAATCCAGAATGATAATGGCCACCATACTTTGTACGACACCTTGATTGGTTGCATCGCCAACACCTTTTGCACCACCCGTCGTATTGAAACCGCGATAGGTGCAGATAAGAGCGAAGAACAAACCGAATACGGCAGATTTAAAAAGACCTTCGTTGATATGCTTAACTTCAATCATATCTTTGATTCTTTGCCAGAAAACGGCTTCGTCCAATTGAACCAGCTTCACACAAAGAACATAACTTCCAAGCATCGCGACGAAGTCAAATACCGCCGTCAACAACGGCATGCAGATAACTGCTGCGACCATTCTTGGAGAAATCAAATATTGCTTGGTATTGACACCCATCACATCCAAAGCATCGATCTGCTCATTCACACGCATGGTACCAAGGCGAGCGGCCATGGCTCCCCCTGCTCTTGCGGCAACGATCAAGCCCGTTAATACCGGCCCCAACTCGCGAGTGATACCCAAAGCCACAACCGGTCCCACCATATTGACGGCATTGAACATCTTGAAGCCCAAATAGATTTGGAAAGACAAAGCCAGACCAGTGAAGACACCCGTCAAACTAATGATGGCAATGGATTGGTTTCCAATGAACTCCATGTGCTTGATGATCTCGGGAAAGCGTGAAGGCTTTGCGAAAATCAACCGTACACTTTCGTTGAAGAACAAAATGATCTTTCCGGTCTGCTCAATAAAGTCTGTGACTGATTTAATAACCCAATCACCTATCCAGGTCACCGCCGAAGCAGCTCTATCCGCGATAGTCATTTATTCTCCCCCAACGTTCTCGATAACAAAACTGGCATCCGCACCAGTATAAACACGCGGAACCCGCTCCCCCACACTGGTGAGCATTTCCCAAGTGATGCTTTTTGCTTTTCCAGCAAGCTCTTCCGGAGACAAAAAATTTCCAAATGAGTCTTGGCCAAAAAGAACCACTTCTTGATCTTTATATTGTACCAAATCTTTTCCGCGAACCGCCTCTGTCACATCCAGCATGAGATAATCCATGCAAATGTTGCCCACCAACGGAACGCGAACTCCATTGAACAAGGCATGGGACTGATTCGACAAAATACGGTGATAGCCATCGGCATAACCAATCGGAACAACCGCAATGACAGAATCCTGCTTGGCTTTCCAGGTTCCTCCGTACGATACGGTTTCCCCCGCCTTGAGGTGTCTGAAGGTATTGACCACGGATTTTAAACTCATCACCGGCTTCAAATCACAATTCACACCAGGTACTGGATTGTAACCATAGATCATCAACCCAGGACGCAATCCCCAGTTTTGCAAAAGCAATGGATGTTCTGCTTTATGCTCTTTACGAAGCTTGAGTAGATTTAAAATCCCCGCACTGTTCAGAGCATGAGAGAAGATTTCGAAAGGTTTAAAAATTTCGCTGGCTTGATGCAGGCGGCGCAATTGATCCGCGCTGTTGCCTTGATCAGAGATTGCATCCTCACCGTTATAAAGATGAGTCACCAAGGCCTTCACGCGTATCTTTTTATTCTGCCAAAGACGTTCGTAAAGTTTCTGCGCCTCTTCAGGACGAAACCCCAAACGATTCATGCCTGTATCAAATTTCAAATGAATGTTGACCGGTGACTTCGCAACTTCTTCGAGATGATCAATTTGCTCCCAGGTTGTTACGACCGGAGTCATGCGGTATTGAATGATCTTTTCAGCGCCTTCGCGGTCGAAACCACGGAAAACCAAGATCTCCGCCTTCACCCCGAAGTGACGAAGCAAAAGGCCTTCTTCAATCAGGCAGACCCCAAGATGTTTGATTCCGAGAGTTTCAAGAAAGCGCGCAAGCTGAACGTCACCATGGCCATAGGCATTTGCCTTCACCATGGGACAAAGAAAGGGAGCATCAGGAAAAGACGTCTGCAGGACACGTATGTTATGTGCCAAGTGATCAAGATTAATTTCTGCAAAAGTCCGTCGATACATTTCCATCAACTATTATCTATTCCCTACTCTACTGGTACTTCGAAGTCAGGACGATGAGTCTCTGGCGCCTTGTACAAACAGATTTTATTTCCACCTTTATCCACGATATGGCTGAGGGCTTTAGTCGCTGACTCATCCAAAGATTTCGCAGAATCACACAAAGACGGATACTCACTAATTCCCAAACTAATTGAAACTTTCATGCCTTTATCCAGGAATGAAGTTCCTTCGATAATTCGACGAAGTCTTTCCGCGCGCAAAGCTGCTCCTTTTTTCGAGCAGTGAGGCAGAATCATCGCCATCTCATTCGCCGCCGTTCGACAACTTTGATCGTTCGAGCGGCTGGTCTTAGCAATGACTGTCGCAACGGATTTTAGCAACTCATCTCTCACCGCTTCACCCAAAGATGATTCAATCTCATAAAAGTCATCCATGGCGATTTTCACCACGGAGACCGGCTGCTTCAAGCGGCGCGAACGAGACACTTCGTCAGCGAGAATTTTAACATAGTAATTGCGGTTATGAAGTTCTGTGACGAAATCTTGGACCTCAAGAGCGTCCACCTTTTTTTCCAGCGCCAAATGTGAGTAGCACAGCGAGAAGAGCGCAAACTCTTCATTCAACTGCGTCGCCGCCCCTTTTTCCAAACTTCCTGAGTAAACAAATACGCCCTCCAAATTTTGCGCACCGTAAAGCGGCAAACCTTTGGGAGGATTGAAGTGGAAAGCCTCGACCAACATCGCATTAAAGCGTGCCGGCAGAAGTCCTACGGAGAGCTGACCATTCAAATCTTTCACATCATCAGCCTCGAGCTGACAGCCCACGCCTTGAATTTGTGAACCTTCAACACCATTTCCATGAGTCGCAACGAACGAACGCACAGAAGGCAAAAATTTAAAGAAGATACACATGGAGCCGGAAATATTATTCAAGAACCTTTGAATCAAATCTTCTTTGCTATGCGCCGAACGATACTGACCAATTTTCGTCGCAAAAGAAACCGTCTCCAGCTTCTCTGCCGCAGCCGCGGCCTTCATACTGGTTACGGCCGCTTTGTGAACTTCATCCACCTGCTGCTTAACCGTCTGCAAATCATCAAAGAGCTGCTCGTTTTGATAACTGAGATACAACTTTTCACAAGCTCTATCCACGGACCAGACAACTCGAGTCTCCAAAGCGGCCGCCTCGTCTGAAATCACATCAACAAATCCGAATGAATTGTATTGAGCTAAAATATCAAACTGTGAAATAGCGGTGATCGCGATAAATCGAATTTCATCATTAATACCCTGAACATGGGTCACAAAATCACTGAGCGAACCGCCAAGGGCCGCTGTAGAGAATACTAGAATATGCGGTGGATTTTCCTTCAGTCTTGTTTCAAGAGCTTCAGGATCCTGGAAGAAGTACGCATCATAGCCCGCCTGTGAAAGATAAACTTTCACAGAAGCCCCCTGATCCACATCCGTGGTGAAGACATAAATCGTAAATTGAGAACTATGATCGCGAATATTCAATTCAATCCTCTTCCTGGTCTGCGAATGTCCACACGATAACTATCCAACTTAGAAGCCTTAGGCTTCGCTGCCGTCGTTGGTGCGTTGATCAAATTCACCGGAGTCAGCTCATCATCCATAGAGTCCATCGAATCCATCGCCGAATTCATGGCCGCCAACTCAGCCGCTGGATTGTTTTCAATCACCATTGCCGAACCCGCGTATTCAATAACAGGAGTTTTGTCGTCGTTGATGTTCTCTGTCGAAGTCACTTTCGCCTCTGCCATTGCCGGTAGCTCCAAGAGATTTTCGATATTCACGTCCAACGGTGACTGCGGAGGCTTCGCCGCTTCAGTCGCCTTCACTTCCGCATAATGCGTTTCCGCCTGTTCGCGTTCTGGTGACTGTTCTTTCAATTGCGGCAATTCTGGAGCGATCATAACTTCTTGCACTTTTTCCACCTTTGCTGAAGGCGCTTTCAATACTGGAGCCGTTTCTAGTTTCTTAAAGCTGATGGACACTTTCGTGCCTTTGCCACGCTCGGAACTCACTTGGACTTCCGCATTGTGTTCTTTCAAAATTCCAAAGGCCGTGGCCAATCCCAGCCCCATATGATTCTGGAAAGATCTGGTCGTAAAGAAGGGATCAAAAATCTTTTGCAAGTTTTGTGGTTCAATTCCCTCACCACAATCTTCCACGATCAAGTGAATGGCCTTTTCGTCTTCATAAAGATCCAGTTTAATTTCTTTCTTCGGCATTCTTTCCATTGCTTCTACGCTGTTGGTAAGAATGTTTTCAATGGCCTTCGTCATGGCCTCAACATGCAACTCCATCGCAGCAGTCTCTTGGAAATTCTTCGTCAGCTTCACGCCTTTGGTTTGGAACAAACCATCCAGGTTTTTAAGCGCTCGCGCCAAAGGACCTTCCATCTTCATGGAATTCTTATCCTTGATCTCTTCGCCGGCATAGCCCAACAACTTATCAAGAACCTCATGTGCTGCGCGCGTCTCGCGCAGAATCGAATCCGTGCTGGCAACGATTTCAGCTTCAGGAGCTTTTGCCAAAATCATTTGTGAATATCCCAAGATTGAGGTCAAAGGTCCGCGCATCTCATGCGCCAATGCTGAAGCCACCCTCATAGAGGTCTGCGTTTTTTCTTTTTGCGCAAGAGCTGGATCCATCGCAACGGCCTTTTCAGCAACCGGTACCGCCGCGGCTTTTTGTTTGGCTGCCTGCAATTGCATTTCCAGGCTTTCAATTTCTTTTTCCGCCGGAGCCACAACCCACAAAACACCCGCAATCCCAACAAGCACCAAGCCACATCCAAGCAGCAGGAACTGCCACCACAATCCAGCGCGTCCCTTCATGGTCTCACTCAAAGGAGCCGAGCTGATCACGAGCAGATTACTTTGCGGAATTTGTTCGAACATTCCATAGAGTTCCTGTCCATTCGGCATTTTGAAAACACCGCCACCATGTGGCGACGAACTCTTCTGTGCTTCTTTAAAAAACGGATCATCACGCATCACAGTTCCCAGATACTCCGGAACCGAATGCCCTACGGTAAGCCCCGTTGAGGTGACCACAGAGAAAGAACTCAAAGACCCACGCTGACCATCAATCAGTGATTGAAAGATTTCACCATTGCCGATCAAGGCATATGCTTTGTTACCTTCAAGGAAAACCAAAGCGACATAGCGACCACGATTGTTATCCTGGAAAGGCTTCACGAAGTAGCGCAGGTCCGTCGTGCGCTCGGTCACTTTACCAAGTGCAGACTTCACAAACTCTTTTGTCCAGGTTGCTGCTTTCGAATTGTCTTTGGAAATTAAAGTTTGAGGATCGAACTCTCCGTTCGTCACAACGAAAGAAGCGGCCGCATAGTATGGCGCTACGGATGTCCAATTGAATTTTTCTTTTCTAAAATTTTCGGCGTTGAAAGTTGAAACAACTCTTTGCAAAGATTTGAGTTCGACTGCAAGAGCATAGTTCATCGAACCCAATTGAGTTCGCGTCTGTGCTTCCACCCAGCTCATGCGATCGCCATATACGAAGCTGTCAGTACGCCACAAAACAGCGCCAATAAAAATGGCCGCCACGGCGATCAGGACTGCAAGTAATTTCACTTTCATCGAGGCTGTTCCTTCCGTAAAACCCTACTTCATTCTAGTACTCAAGTTTAGCACGCCAATTCCTTGCGTGAGTCTTTGATTTTATTGTAGTTTTAGAAACTGGTAAGAATCAAGCAAGACTCCTTTGCCAAACACATTTAAAGGGCGTAGAAAACAACATTATGGATACTCACCATGCCTAAATATCGCAGTGACGTTTTGATCATCGGCTCCGGCACTGCCGGCCTCGCTCTCGCTCTAAAGATGGCTCCCCTTGGAAAAGTCGTTGTTCTCGCTAAAGAGAAACTCACCGACACCAACTCTGAGATGTCTCAAGGAGGAATCGCGGCCGTAATGTCTGACGAGGACAGCTTCGAATCTCATATTCAAGATACCTTGGTTGCAGGAGCTGGTCTCTGTCGCGAAACTGTTGTTCGTAACTACATTATGCAAGCCCCTGAACGCATTCAGGATTTAATAAACTGGGGCGTTCATTTCGATTTACGAAACAAAGGCGGAGAAGAAACCGAAGAAATCGATTTGACGCGCGAAGGCGGCCATAGCTTCCGACGCATTCTGCACTTCGAAGATCAAACAGGTTTTGAAATTCATCGTAAACTTTTGGCACGCGTTCGTGAGCATTCAAATATTGTTTTGATGGAGCGCTTTAACGCCATCGATCTTATCGTGAACAAAGAAGTCGATGCCACAGACATGGCCCCAACCACCTGCGTGGGTTGCTACGCTTTAGCCACCGACACCGGAGAAGTGCATACTTTTGTAGCAAAAACCACAGTTCTTGCCACTGGCGGAGCTGGAAAAGTCTACCTCTATACCTCCAACTGGAGTGGTGCGACCGGAGACGGCATCGCGATGGCTTACCGAGTGGGCGCGCGCATCGCCAATTTGGAGTTCATGCAATTTCATCCCACATGCCTTTATCACAAAGATGCCAGAAATTTTTTGATCTCCGAAGCATTGCGCGGAGAAGGTGGAGAGCTTATCAATTCAAAAGGCGAAGCCTTTATGAAGAAGTACCATCCTCTTGGTTCCTTAGCTCCCCGTGATATCGTAGCCCGCTCAATTGATAATGAGATGAAACGCGCCGGTTCTGAATGTGTTTATCTGGATATGACCAAGCTGGATGCGGACTTCCTCAAACACCGTTTCCCGACTATTCACAACACTTGCCTGCAATTTGGAATCGACATGACTCGACAGCCGATCCCTGTCGTCCCTGCAGCCCACTATCTTTGTGGAGGCGTAGTGACAGACGAGAATGGTCGCACGGATATTCCAGGCCTGTGGGCCATCGGCGAAACCGCTTGCACGGGACTTCACGGTGCCAATCGCCTGGCCTCCAATTCTTTGTTAGAGTGCCTCACCACCGCTCACAATTGTTCTGAGCAACTTAGAAAATCCTGGAATTCGCTGACGGCAATTGCGATTGATCCAAAGCCCTGGTCACACCCTGAAGAATCCAACGATGACGAGATGATTGTTATCACGGCGATGTGGGAAGAAATTCGCCGTTTGATGTGGAACTATATGGGAATCGTTCGCTCCAACAAACGTCTAGAGCGCGCCCAGCATCGACTCAAAAATATCTTGGATGAAGTGAAAGAGTACTACTCCAACATGAAAATCCATTCAGACATTTTAGAACTGCGTAATATCGCCATCGTGGCGGATCTTTCTGTGGAATGTGCTCTGCGACGCAAAGAATCTCGCGGAATCCATTACAACATTGATCATCTCGATAAAGAGCCAGCCCCCCACGATACAATTGTGGTCCGCGGCCTCATCTAGAGACTTGATCTAGATCGCATTTGGCGGCACTCTAATCGCATGTATAAAAGATCCGAAGGTTTCTTTAAGGGATACCAAGACATCAACTTGTTCTTTCAGATTTGGGAAAATCCCAACGCAAAAGGAACCATCATCTTCACACACGGTCACGGTGAGCACTCTGAGTCTTATCACCGCCTGACCAGCGCCTTTGAAAATGATTCGTGGAGCTTCTATGGCTGGGATTTGCGTGGCCATGGAAAATCTGATGGTCGCCGCGGATACGCTTCGGAATTCGACGACTACTGTCGCGATTACAAAATCTTCCTCGACATGGTTTTGCAGGACGAAAAAGTTCGCAAAGGACCTGTTATCTTATTGTGCCACTCAATGGGTGCTCTGATTGAGCTCAAAACCCTGATGCGCAATCCAGATTTGAAATTTGATGGGATTGTGGTGAGTTCCCCTCTTTTGGGCCTCGCGATCACAGTTCCGGCTATTAAATCGAGAGCCGCGAGCATCCTGCACAAGCTTCTGCCCCAAGTGACATTGGGAAATGAACTGGACAACAGCATGCTCTCCAGCGACGTGGACGTGCTTCGTGAATATGAACAGGATTCTTTACGCCATACGCGCATGTCACCTGGAGTTTTCTTGGGCATGTTGGAGTCTTGGAATTACGTTCGCCCCCGCGCGAATGAAATCAAGAAGCCTGCTTTGTTCCAACTGCCAGAGCATGACCCTGTTTGCAGCACCCCCGATGCGAAGTCTTTCTATGAAAAAATGGGAAGCAAACGCAAAGAAATCTATATTTATCCAAATGCCAAACATGAAATCTATAACGACGTCATGAGAAATACGGCGTTTGCCGATCTAAAAAAGTTTTTGGATAGTTTTTTGGAGTCTAAATAATGAAATATCTTTTCGCCCTCTGCCTATGTCTGACTGCTTGTGCCTCTTATGAAGTAACACCTGGTGGTCGTGCGATTCGCACCGAGTCCGAGTACTTCAATGTGATCGACCAAAACTCAGACCAGCAAATCAAGTACTCCGGCCTTTATAATTTGTTGGACGTACAAGGCACCGCTTTGAACTCAAAAGTTATGGAAGCTCAGATGGATCAACTGACACGGATCTATCAATGGGATGACAAAAAATATCTTGAAGAGAAATCCAAATTCGAAGGTCGACTCAACAAGGAAACCGAGTTCTTTGTTGCCTTCTACACTCCCGAGCGCAAAAGCGATGATTTGAACAAGCCCAATACACAATGGCGACTGTTCCTTGATGTCGCAGGAAAACGCTACGAAGGGAAAGTTGCGAAGATTAAAACAGCGTCGCCTGAATTGATCAGCCTTTATCCTTCAT
This sequence comes from Bdellovibrio svalbardensis, assembly GCF_029531655.1. Taxonomy (NCBI): domain Bacteria; kingdom Pseudomonadati; phylum Bdellovibrionota; class Bdellovibrionia; order Bdellovibrionales; family Pseudobdellovibrionaceae; genus Bdellovibrio; species Bdellovibrio svalbardensis. Next base: position 942,313 of record NZ_JANRMI010000001.1, on the reverse strand, counting down.
TCAACCGCTTCTACACACCCTACTCTGTGACTTTCAATGTTCCGATGAAAAGCATCGAATCATTACCTATGAAATTAACGGTCACAGGTTCTGTTGGATCTGCTGCTTTGGACTTCAAGCCTTAGACTTTGAAAAGTACGGACACACTTATGGTGACGCATGTGCGACACCATAAGTGTGTCCGTACCTTTTTCTTACCTTTTTCTTAATTGCGATGGAAGCGGCGGGAAATTTCGAAATCAAACAATGGTTTCACAAATTTTGCGACTTTCAAACCAATCCCCGTAAGGCCTGATGGCTCGAGCACAGGCAAATCATGCAAAATCGCCTCACGAATGATCTGTGCATATTTACCTGGAGAAATTGTTGATTCACCAGGAACTTGTATATTCTTTCCGTACAAAGTTTCAATCTCATCAAACATGCGAGTCTTAATCCCCGGAGTGATCAACAACAGCGTCGTCACGTTGGTATCTTTCAACTCCAATTGAATGCAATTTGTGAACGCCGCCACAGCTGCTTTTGAAGCAGCATAAGTCGACGCACACGGAAAGTTCATGTATGCGGAAACGCTGGAGTTGTTAATAATCTTACCACGCTTGCGAGAAATCATTCCCGGCAATATCCCGTGAGTGAGATGAACCAAGGCATTGATATTCACTTGGAACATTTTGTAGATATCATCCAAAGGCTGCTCTTCAATAAGGCCTCCGGTCAAAACGCCCGCATTATTAAAAAGAATATCAATGGGTGTATCCTTGAGCTTAAGCAAAAGGGCATCAATACTTTCACGAGAGCTCAAATCAGCCTCATAGACAGTCACCGCTTTCGCGCCAGCCTCTTCAAGCTCCTTCACCAAAGTCTCATCATTTTTTCTAAGTACGATATGAAGAAAAGCTTTGTCTTGCGCGCACATTTTTGCGAATGCGCGACCGATTCCACGACTTGCACCTGTAACAAGAACCTGACGATTAGTGATTTCCATGCTGTCTAACCTTCTTCGGCCCAAGGGGCCATTAACCTTCTTTGATTTGTGTATTCGCGTCCAAGCCCCAAGATTTCAGAATCGTCACTTCTTCAGAAGGTGATCCCGCCTTTTTGAACTTCGCCCCTGATTTACCGCTCACGCGACGTTGGCACGAAGGCCAATCCTTGTGACGATATACGAGCCCGCCGATGTTACTTAAATAGCTATGCGCCACTTTCTTTTCACCAGGAGATCTCATCTCCGGCAAACTTCCATCCTTGGGTACTTCCAGAATATTCACTGAGTAGTTTTCCAGAGACCCCTCATACAAATCGACACCGGTTCTTTTGGAATAGGCCACCGCAATCTCATCGCAGCGCTCATTGCCCGGAATGCCCACATGTCCACGACTGTAAAGCCATTCGATTTTCCCTGCGGCCCCGCGCTTTTGCACAAGCTTCAGAATCTCTTCCCAAAGATCCTTGTTAGAGACGTCGCCACCTTCGGCCGTTTTCCAGCCGCGCTTTTTCCAGCCAAAAATCCACTGCGTAATTCCACGAATCACATAAGTGGAATCGGTGTAGAAGCGAATCGGCTCAGGATGAGCCTCCACCACGCGCAAGGACTCCACAACCGCCTTCATCTCCATGCGGTTGTTTGTCGTCTGCGGATCGCCATCACCTAACTCCAGGATCTGATCACTGGGAAACAGAATAATAGCCCCCCAGCCACCCGGGCCGGGATTTCCAGAACATGCTCCGTCAGAAAAAATCTGAATATAGTCTCGAGTGTTTTTCACTCTGCGATCCTAGCCCCTACTTGGGCTTGGTGTCTAATGCTTAAACATCTTGTCGCGCTCCAAAAGCCTTATATTTCATCCCAGTCATGCATTTAATGGCATCACCTTCGCAATCAATCCTATTTGGAGGCCTGTCTATGAAATTCACAGCTCAATCGGTCACTGGTTTTTTGACTGTTTTCTTACCAGCACTTTTTTTGACAACGCAAGTTTTTGCCAACAACAATGCGTCTGTCGCCTCTTCAACCACCACAGTGCAAGATCCCCGTCATGGTTCGATCTTCAGTGGATTCGTGCAAGCCTCTCGCTCGACCAGCCTTTATGACTTTCAAGACGGCACCCGCAAAGACGGTATGGACTATGCTGCCCGTTTCAATATGAAACTTACCAAGGACTACACGCTTCGTCTTGACGGTGGATACTCTCAAGATCTCGTTGATCCTCAAGGCGATGACTTTGGTGACACCTCTTTAGGATTGCTCCGCGCACCAGTGGCCCTCGGCAAGCTTATCATGATGGGCTATAAAGTGGGCGTCGTGGCCCCAACATCAAAGGCCTCAAGAACCTTGCAAAACATGCAGGGCGCGGTTTCTGGAAGCGTGAGCGTATCGATCAATCCCGAGCGTCTCATTCAGGGACTCAGCATCGTGAGTGGTCTTTCCCTGAGAAGAAACTTCCATCAGTATGATACGGCCATGAATGGCGCGGTGAACACGCAGTACAGTTCATCTCAGTCAATTTCTGTGGGTTATGACTGGGCTTCTGGCGTCAGCATCTCCGGCGAGTTCATCCACAAAAATGGCCTGACTTACCAAAACAACATCAAAGAATCATTCGAACATACTGAAGAACTTGGCTACTCCATCAATGACGCTTTCGCAGTCGCCGTGGGTCACACGAACTCAGGCAATGCTCTCAAAGCCAATGGCGTTGACTCAAATGTCGCCCTGATCGACGAAAATAGTTCCTTGGTTTACGGCTCTTTGACGGTGGCCTTCTAGGCTGCATTTCATAGGGAAAAACGATGAAACTCTTCCTTGCGAGCTTATTCTTAGCTTTAAGTTTTCAAGGGAGTGTTTATGCCCAGGCCGCACCTATTGATATTGTTTTCGACATCGACTGGACAACCTTTTACTCCATCGACACCACGTCCCCGAATCAAATCGACAATCAGAACATCGCAATCGAAGGCAAAACCTATCGCCCGACAGAGCATTTGGGCGAAGTACTCCAAGCGCTCTCCTTACATCCTGAGGTGCGCATCAGCTTTTTCAGCGGTGGGGAAAAATCCCGCAATGAAGCACTGTTGAAGAAGCTTATTTTGCCCAACGGCCGACGTGCTTTTGATATCGCTTACCGAGTGCTTTCCAAAGAAAACTTGCAGCAAGTTTCAGAGGACAGCAACTTGAAATTCTCACAACGATACAAGAAGTCCTTTGAAGGACTCTTGCCTGGGGCGACACCTCAACGCACAATCCTCATTGATGATCAGGTGGAGTTCAGTAAAGCCCCTTGGAAAGCAGTTCCCTCCTTGGGCGTTTTCAACTATCAAAAAGTCTTTGATAACCGCCAGTCTGCCCAGCAATTTTACCCATCTACCGAGCAAGCCTGGTTGAACGAAAAAGACAAAGCCTTGATGTGGAAATCTCTTCTGGAAGAGGCGATTGTTCTCTCGAGAAAATCCGACAAACCATTCTCGCAAATCACCTCAGACTTGTGGTCTGCGAAGTCTCAAAACTCCCTTTGTAAAAACGTCTTTATCCTCTAAAACTCAGTCTAAAAATGAGAAGCCCGCGAATTGTCCCCTGTTAAGTTTTTGGACAGTTAAATTCCGTTAAAACCATTTAATAGTCATTAGGGAAATTTCTTCATGGCACTTTCAATGCACTAGTAATCCCTAAGAGAGAGTCTCTGCCCGCGCCCTCGGTGTATTCGAATTGGGGATGCGGCGGTGACATTAATGGAATGGAGAGAACAATGGCTCACAGACCTCAATACACAAAAGCCTTTACTGCTTTACTGTCTTTCGCTTTGTTGGCGTCAGGCTGTACTAAAACGCGGGATGCGGCTTTAACTGATACAGAAGCTTTGCAAACTTTTGCAATTTCTGATTTCGGTACAATTTCAGAAAGCGCTGGATACAAAGTCAGCAGCAAAGCCAGTGTTCGCACCCTTGGTGCCAATACAATTGGCAACAAAGCTTCTGAAGAAAAAGGTCTTGTAACTATTGACCCTGAGGACTCCGCAATCCCTCAGCGTCTTCGCTTCATGTTTAACAACCTTGAAGTTTCGGGCCAAGAAAGCCAAGACTTCAAAATCGTTTTTGGCGTCGACTCTAAATATGTGACAGCCTACAAACTGACGAACAACCTTAACTCTCTGACGAAATTGGAAAAACAACTCGCCGTCTCTCCGGGCGAAGTACAATTGTCTATCGAACTTCAAAAAGCCACTATTGCAAGCGCTAAGAAGGAAATCGTTGCCAAAATGGCGGCGGCCCAAAAAGCTCGCTCTCTATCTATTACGAACCGCGCTGCGGTTAACGTGCTTGTTCCTCTCTTTAAATATGACATCCAAGCTAAAGGTGTTCTTGAAAGAACCAAGAATGAACTTCGCGAAAGCACGTCTACTTTGACTCTTCGTGAAACGGAGTTCAGCCAGGCGACTCACATCCGTTTGAATACAACTTCTGACGGTCGTAAAGACGTAGGCAGCGTTGAGCAAAAAAGAGAAATGGATCAAATCTTCACTATGGAATCTTTGGATAACAAAGTTTCTACAGCGGCAGATTTGCAAGCTCGTTACAACTTCAATATGAAGTTCGTAGCTGATGATGCAAAGGTTTTGACTAAACTTGATAGCGAAGACATGAAAGTCTATGAATTGACAAAAATGTCTGCCCTTTCTGCTGACGAGCAAAGACTTATCAATACTGGTCGCGCAAATGGCGAAATCCTTCGCTGTGACGCCACTGTATCAACAGAAAAGGATTGTGTTCTTCGCCTCGTAGCGAAAGTTCCAGTGACTTACAAAAATGCCCGCTTGAATCTAGCGGACTCTAAAGAAAACACCAGCAACACTCTTGAGCTTCAAAAAGTTACGAAAGCTCAAGCTCAAGGTTTGGTGGAAATCTCTCGCGAAGTTCGCGCAGAGCGCGCTCGCCCTACAGGTATCATCGATCCTTTGAACACTATCAAAGTTTCTGACCTCAATGGCGAGTTCTACTTCAGAAGAACTTTTGAAGACGCTTCGAACATGATGGTTGTTGGCAAAACTGGAACCAGCGGTGACATGGCCGTAGTTAAGTTCGAGCTTGAAAAAGACCGCTTGGTTGTGCGCAATCAAAAAGCTTTGATCCAATACATCGGCCAAGGTCCTAAAGATAAAGAGGAATTGGTTAGCGTTCCGGTAAAATACTTCAAATTGGAAACTGTTGATGCTGATGGCGTAGCGGTCCAAGTAGCTAAGCTTATTGAGGCTAAAAAAGAAGATGCTGAATACCTTGAGATCGACTGGACTAAAAATACAATTCCGGTAGCCAACTCTCCACTTGCATTCTTCGATGCTGGCGCTTGCTGGCAGGCAGAAACTTCTCAATCCGTAACCGATATGGATATGAGATTGGCGAACGACGGCATCATGCAGTTCTCTCTTGCAGGTTCTTACACTGTAAGACCAGACTGTGCGAATCAAACCGCTGAAGGTGCGCAACTTAACTACAACGTTGTTGAGCGTCTTTCTTTCAAGAAAAGAACAAACGCAGCAGTAGATGACACGCAATTCGCACCAAACATCTCTACGAGCCAACAAAGTTCAATGAACTTTGCAATCTTCACTATGTCAGACACAGTGACGACACCTGGTGTTCGTGCTGGTCGTGAAGGCAGCCAAATCAACCGCCCGATCATTCATGACTTCCGTAACGGTAAAGTTTTGAACTACTGGGTTGGTGGTCTTGCGAATGCTCCTAAAGAAAGAAGAGCTTTGATCGAGGAAGCTGCTAAAGAAGTGGTTGCCGAATGGAATGAAGCATTCCACAAAGCTTTCAAAGGTACTGACATGGACCGCTCTGGTGACTTCATCGTGTTGAACACAGAAGATGACGCCACTCGCGGCCACTTGGGTGACTTGGACCGCAACTACTTGTGGTTCATGGATATGCCAGCTGAAAACGGTCTTCTGGGTGTGGCGCAGTTCGCTCCGAATCCATACTCTGGAACTATCATGGCCAACAACGTGATCGTGTACTCTGGCAACTCAGAGACCGAAGTTCGCGGCATGATGGAAAACTATAAAGAGTCCCGTGAGTACGAAAAACTTTTGGAAGAAGCAAAAACACAAGCTTTGGCGGAATTCCAAAAACAACAGGCTGAAGAAGCAGCGGCAGCTAAGGGACAAGCGGCAGGAGCTGGTGTAAGCACTGGCAATGCAGCTGCAGATTCTGCGACTTCATTGACGAAGAATTTCGGTGCTTACTTGAAGAAACTGGTTCTTTCGGCTCGTCCGGTTGTGAACCAAAAAATGACTTCTAAGATTACTTCATTGGTTTCTGCAGCAAAAGCTGGGAAAACTAAAGGTAAGGCGGTTAAAGGCAGAACTCAGGTTTCTGAGGCTCAAGTTGCTTCAAATAAAGACTTCACTCGCCGTGTGTTGGAAACAGCCTTGGCTGGCGACTTCAAGAATGACCCAATGATGCTTGAAGCAATCATTGCTCGCGAACTTGTGCGCACGGAAAAAGGCTTGTCTCCTGAAATCAAAGCGGTTTTGACGAAGCAAGCACAAATGAAGGAAATGACGGCAAAATTCGAGAATGCTGCGAAAAAACGCGGTGGCTGTTTCTTGTACTCTCGTAACGAGTACAACGATAAGTTCTTGGAAGCTGACTTCAATACTTTGTTCAAAAAAGAAATCAAAGCAACTTTGCTTCATGAAGTAGGTCATGCGATCGGTCTTCGCCACAACTTCAAAGGTTCTTTCGATAAAGAAAACTTCAACTTTGCTGGTGAAAAAACGGCTCGTAACTACACTTCAATCATGGACTACATCGCGGCTCCGGAAATGGAATACGTAGGTCCTGGTACATACGATGTTCACGCTTTGAGAGCGATCTACACTGGCTTGCTTGAAGTGAGTGACAAAGCAAAAGAAATCGCGGCTAAAACTGGCGGTATGATCACGAACCAGGCTAAAGAATCAGTCTCAGTGATTGATGGTAAGTTCATGAAACTTGACGATGTTAAGAAATTCTTGGGCTACAGCAACTGGTCTGAAATGCAAAAACAGAACATTGATAAGTCAGGTTTGTTGAAGCATTACAGCCAATGTCATGATGAATTGGTGGGCGTAGAACCAGCTTGTACATTGTACGACCAAGGTGCTTCTGCAACTGAAATCGTTAAAAATGAGATCCAAAACTATAACAGATCTTATGCAACAAGCTACCATGCAGGCGATCGTATCAACTTCGGTTGGTCAAACAAAGTAGCGGTTATCCGTCGCTCTATCGAAAGATTCCGCACAGTGCGCGGCTTCCTAGACGACTACTTCCAAATGGTTATCTACCGCTCGGCTTTGAACCAAGCTGAATTGGCAGACTTCCGTGAAGCCGCATACCTTGGTTACGACTTCTTCCACGAAGTTCTACGTATCCCGAATACGGACTATGGTTTCGGTAAAACGAAAGAAGAAATTCAAGCTCGTTTGATCCCGGTTCCATATGTTTTGAGAACTCCTGTTCTTAATGAAGACGGTTCTCAAGCGGTCGATGCAGCAGGAAAAGCGAAATTCGACGAGAAGAACGACATTAAGATCTTGGAAGCTCGCCGCGTTTACGATGCTTCTGTTGCTTCGACTGGAAATCGTTTGGATACTTTGGGTATCGGTTATGACAAACAATTTGCTCTTCAGTTCTTGTTGACTGCAAACCCAGCAGCTTTGACTGACGACTCACAAACTGGCTGGATTGGTTACAACGAGTTTGAACAGTACTTCTTGGGTGTTCAAGACGCTTCTCAATCAACTAACATGATCACTTTGCTTGAGATCATGACTGGTGAATTGAAAGCGGGTTTCGTGGATCAAAACCACAACCTTCAAACGGTGGATATGCCGGTTGAAGTGAACAGAAACTTGCTTGATGCAGCGACTTTGGGCAGCTTGGCAGACACGAATCAATACCGTTCTGTAGGCTTGGACACTTTTGCTGAGTTCTTTAAAGTGGGAACTCTAAAAGGTGGAAGAACAATCAAAGACCGCGCAGCAGTGGCTCGTTATGGTCAAAGTTCTAAATCAGCAGCGGGTGTTAAGTTCTTCGCAGCTGACAATGCGACAGGCGCCAATGTTCTTGTGGATCGCGCAGCAAGAAAAGGTCTTTTGCTTGAGAATAAAGCGGATCTTTCTCAAGGCATCATCAATGTCTTGAACGCTGACATGACTTTGAACGGAAAAGTTGCGGCAGCTATCAAGGCTGACCCAAAACTTAAAGGTAAAGCAATGGCTGAGATCATCGCAACAAGTGAAGAGTTGAAGAAACTCCAGGCTGATGGTGAAAAAGTGGCTCAGGACCTTGTGAAGTCTCTGGAAAAATTGAATGCGAATGAAGTATTGGTCAGCAAACAACAAATCGCTGCTAATCCTAACTTGGCACTCGATGTTCAGGTTAAAATGTTGAGAGGCATGATGACTAAATCAATGACTTACTTCACTCAGCTGAAACCGCTTCTTGAGCAGGTTCCACTTGATCAACTTGACCAAATCTTGCAACAAGTTTCTGCGGTTAAAGCCACTAACGCAGCAATGGCACAGCTTGATTTGCTAGGTCTTGGCCAGGAAGTTTTGACAGAGGCGACTGCAAACATCTCAATCACTTTGAAAGGCAAAGGCACGATTTCTGGTGATGTGATCATGGGCTTGATGATGGAAGCAACTCCTTTGACAACGGCTCAGCAAAACTTGATGTACACGATCGAAGATCTCGCTCGCTTCACAAGCATGTTGAACCCTGAGTATGTTTACTAAAACCGACTTCGTCGGAGTAAATTAAAGAACCCCAAAAAGGGTGGAGCAATCCACCCTTTTTTTTATTTCCGATGCCACTGTTTAGTACTCTGCTGCTCTACACCCGTAGCGGGTGTAGGCCGGATTCTTTCGCATATTTAAAGTTATTATGTTGTCGACATAGCGTTCTTAAATTATCAGGACTGTTGTCTCCACCCGCCCAAACTGGCTTGATGTGATCAATCTGAACGAAACGTGTACTGCCGCAGACTTTCTTAGTCAGTGGATCTTTATATTCACAACATTTTCCTTTAACCAATATTTCCTTTCGAAGGTTCGGACGAATAGATTTTCTTTCGTTGAGTCTAACCTCGGTGGCTGGAGAACTCTGATCATTTTCATTTGTCCGTAACCCCTCTTCTCGGCTTGGTCGTTTAACCTGGCTTTGCCTTTTAACCTGAGCTCGTCGCTCAACTTCCTTCTGCGCAAGATAGCTAAAGACTTTTGCCCACTTCTTTTCAGGGACGTTGTGCGCAATCATATCTTGGGCTTGCTCTAAAATAGTCATTTGCTCTTTGGTGAACGTGATGGTCAAAGTGACGGATTCATCTCGATGAGTTCTCTTGCGATCGTCCGCCCCTCCTGACAGTGACAGCTCTTGCGCCAGAATCAGTTCCGTTTGATCTTGAGTGGTGTACTCAATCTTTCTCAAAAGATCGCACTTCTCATCAACATCCATCCTACGATCTTCAATTTTCTGAACAGTACGAATTGCCTGTTGAACTTTTGAAAGCTGTGAAAGATTTAAGGCTCCAGCCTCGATTTTCTCGGAAATCTGCGGCAGCTCGCGCATCAGCCTGGCAGATTCAATTCTGCGAACAGCTGAAGATGGACTATAACCGAACTCTTTTACCAGGAATTCAAAAAGACTGGGATAAGCCCTCTCGAGATAGATTTTTCGCGCATCAATTTCTGCAATACATTCCAGCACCAAATGCGTGATCTTTCTTTCGGTCTGAACCAACTTCCCAAATCTTGTCATGAGTTCGGTGTTTGATAGAAATTTAATATTCACGAGTTACCTCCTCTACGGATGTGGATTTTTCAGTCCGAAGGTATAACACGGGTTTTAAAAAAGGCTTTTTCGGTGGTTTTCCCAAAGCCATCTGACTTCTGCAAATTAAGAATGTTGCCTGATGAATCGCCCAGAGTTGGGCGCCATTCAACAATTTGAGCAAAAGAATAGCTGGCGCGCCAAGCAGAATTTCAATAGCAGGGATCGTCTGCTTGTGAGCGTGAATGCTCGTCAACAAGAAAAAGATAGTTATTAAAACTTTCATTAACTTTTACTGGCGCACCGATTTTCTAAATTATCTAACAGAGAAAGAAGGCAGATGTGACACCAAAAATAAGTCCATTCCATTTTACGTATATGCCCTTCCACACAGGGACAAAAGTGGACAATCGGTTATTCTGCGCATTTTTGCGCCGCTGGGGACTCAGAAGTATTTGAATAGTGATCGTACCGGCATTAGAAAATCTCAAAATGAGACATGGCATGTGCATTGCTGATACTAAATTTATGGGAAATTTATTTAAAAAAAGTTTTATGCCCTTGATGCTTTTAGGCCTATTAACAACTGGCTGCGTTCCGCAATTTGAAAAGGCGAACGGAGACCTGATGGTGCTCGATAGCTCCAGCGCAGAAGGTCTGCTGTCTAAAACATCTACAGGCAATCAGTCTTTAGGTGATTTGACCACCTTACGAAATCAAGGCTACACCATTAGTTATCTCTCTATGAGCAGTAGCGATATTCAATCTGTTAATGGTCACAATGGTGGCGGCTATAAGATCAGCGGCAGCGCCATCACTATTTATGTTAGCAACGGCTTGGCGTCCCAAGAGCAGGCGCATGTAATCGCACACGAACTTGTACATATAAAAGATGATCTGGAGGTCGACTTCTATCTTCGATCATATCCTTATGTAAGTACAGCATCACAAAACTTCGTTAGTACCTACAAAACACAGGGTGTTAATAATTTTGACCAACGAGTTGTATCTTATGTTCTTGGAACCCTTTTTTGCACAGAGGCCAGGGCGTATAGCCGCAACCAGCAACTAGCTAATGAAGGTCTTCAAACAAATTTTTTCGCCAAAGGTAGTTCGTTGCCTCAGTTTATAGACCAAGCCTACATCGCAAAGTTTGGGGTTAGTTATGGCTCCTACGCGAACAACATGGCCAGCTGGTGCTTAAGCAACAGTTCGATGACTCAAATTCAAGGTCAGTTAGTCTGGTAGAAAAACCTTAGTCACTCGAACTATGCATTTAGCAAACCCGCTGACTTCACAACCAGCGGGTTTTGTTTTTGGACTCGTGATCACTACACCCATAGCGGGTGTGGGCCGGATTCTCTCACCCGGTGGATCAGTTTCTACTTCTTCGCTAGATAGTGTTGAATTTGGGATTCCAGTCGCTTATCGAGGTCTGCCAGGCTTTTGATTTCCTGAACCTTGACCACTTCATCCATTGGGTAAACCACGGCCAGCTTCACCGACTTCACGTTCTCAAGATACTTCATGCGGTGAACCGCCCAGGTATAAGCCTCAAGCTGCTTGAAGGCGGTGTCTGAATAGCGCTGCGAGCCGGTTTTGTAATCGACCATCCAAAGCGTGTCATCGACAATACCCCAAAGGTCTATTTGCCCCTGCATCAAAGAGTTCTGATATGACAATGCAAAGCCCCACTCCACGTGACCCTTTTCAATAATCTCAAGCATCGGCAATTCTTTGGTCGTCGCTAGAAATTCCAGCGGTTTCTTCAAGTCTTCATCCGCAAACTTGGTAAGATCACTATAAGAGGTGTACTTCAGGGCTTCAAAAAGTCTATGCGCATTGGTTCCCTGCTGTGCTCTCGCCAAGCCTGGAGCCAACTGTGAAACACGTGCCGTGAACTCCGCCCCCGTCACTCCTTCCGGAGTCACAAGCTCGGTCACGGAAATATATTTCTTCCGCTCTTCAGATTGCGACGCCTGCCATGGGCTGCGCAGTTCTTTTCTTTGCAAATCTTCCTCGGCCATTTTTCTTGGCTGAGGATTCTCACGACGGACCACATATGAGAAATCCTGCTCTTCGTGCAGACCTTCCTCCAAATTGAGTGGACATTGAGCCGCCCAGGATTTTTTGCCGACTTTATGATCCCAAAGCAAAGTCACACCACTTTTAGCGCGGGTCAAAGCCACATAAAGAACCCGGTTGAATTCTTCAGCCTCGCGCTGACGAAGTTCATCAACAATTTGATCGGCCAGCACACTGCCCGCCATCGCCTGTGACCCTTCATCGCGGACTTTCAAAGTCCATTGCCCCGTTTTTTCGTGGAAGCTGATCATCGGCGCAAAGCTGGCTCGGGGATCTTTCCCCATACCTGGCAAAATCACATGCTCAAATTGCAAACCTTTGGAGGCATGCACGGTCATGAAGTTCACACGTTTGGGCTCGATGACCGGAGTCGCATCCGAGTCTTCACCGCCCTCATCCGTAGACAAAGTATCCAAGCTGGTGTCTAAGAAATCCAGGAAGTTAAATCCTGGACGGCGCTCTTCGCCACTCAATAAGGCAACCACCTTCCAAAGATTTGCTTCTCTTCGTCCGGTTGAATCAATGCGCGCCGAATAGTCAAAAAGTCCCAATTCAACGAGAGCTTTCTTCAATGTCCAGGAAAGACCGCGCTCTTCACTCCAATTCTGCAACTGTTTGAGCAAGTGCAACGGATGAGCCCGCCCCTGATTCTGAGGTTTTGAATCTAGAGCTTTCAGAGCTTCTTTCCAGAAGGAATGCTTAAAGCTGTGACAGTAGGTTAACAGCTCTGAATCTGAAATATGCAACCATGGTGACCGCAACAACGCCACAAAGTTGGCATTGTCATGAGGATTCACCAAGAATTTCAAAATGGCTAAAGCATCCAGAACTTCACGGCGTTCATAAAAACCGCTGCCGCTATGAAGCTGCAAAGGCACACCATATTCTTGAGCCACTTTGGAAATGTCTTCCAGAGTTCGATGGGTTCTGCTCAAAACGCAGATCTGCTCAGGACTCACACCCTCATTCAATAATTCTTGAATGCGAGCCACTGCCGCCAAAGTCTCTGCAGAAATATCATCTTCATCAGAGGTTTCGGTTCGCACCACCTGAACAACCGGATCTGTGGGGCCTTTTTTCTCTTTATTCGGATCTGGAGTCATCGAAGCAAACTGCCGGCCGATTCTGGTGAAATAGTGATTAAAGAACTCCAACACTTCCGGCGACGACCGATAGTTCACAAGTTTCACTTGGACATCACCGTCTTCCGCTTCGATCTCTTTCACTTTATCGTGGAATACTTCAGATCGGGCTCCACGGAAAAGATAAATACTTTGTTGGGGGTCGCCGACCACAAAGACCGGTCTGTTGCCGACAAGTTTCCCAAGCAGTTCCACTTGTACGGGGCTGGTATCCTGATATTCATCGACCATCCAGAAATCCCACTCTAACGAGAACTTCTCGGCAGAGTCCGGAGAATCTTTGATGATCTTATAGGACAAGGTTTCCAAGTCGGCCATCGACAAGAAACCACTTTCTAATTTCAATTTTAAAAAGTCGTCGCAAAAGCTGTTGGCCAACTCCTCGAACAGCTCACAGTTCTTTTGATGCTTGGCCCAGAATTCAGGGCGATAGCGTGGCTCTTCCAAAAGCTTGTCCACGCGACCACGCAATTCCTCCAACTCCTCATTCAGACTTAGACTAAAAGGAGGAGTGGCTTTTCTAAACTGAGGCTTGGTTGTGAAATCCCATAAACTTTGCAGTCTTTCAAAGAATCCCGCAAAGTCTTCATTCTCTACAGACCAATTGAAGGTTCGCAAGGAGGCGGCATAGTCTTTCCATTTATCGTTTTCAGCCTCGTGTTCAATCTCCAAACACACATTCTTTAAACAACCACCAATGGCATCAATCAGCTTCTTGGTTTCCTTTTGCAGCTCCAATTTGGAGATAAAGCTGGCTTTCGGAAAAATAATCTTTTCAGAGAAATACTGCAGCAGCGCGCTTTCCAAAGTTTGGAAATCATACTCTTCCAAGAGTTCCTGCAGTTGTGCATTCTCGAGGATATACTTGCGCATGATCTTACGTGCGTGTCTGCGCACTTCGATTTCACTTAAAATCGAGTAATCCGGCGTCAAACCAATGGATGAGCCATAGCGGGACAAGAACAAACTTAAAACACCATGAATGGTCGAGATCTGAACTTGCGAGCGAGAGCTTACAAACTGAAACAGATCCTCGCGCTTTTCTTCCAAGGCTTTCTTAAGAAGACGCTCCTTCAACTCTTGAGTGGCTTTGCGAGTAAAGGTCGTGACCACAATACGCGGAAACTTCTGATGTCGGATTTTGAAATCATCCGCAAATTGCAAAAAGGTCTTGGTCAGAGTTGTCGTCTTACCCGCACCGGCTCCAGCTCGAAGAATGGTGTTTTTTAATTGAGGTGAGGGGCTCGACATTGTCGTCTCCATTCGCAGGTTGGGCAGGTTTGGAAGTCTGCTGGTTTCGGAGTGGCCTCGCCTTTTTGAATACGATCCAAAGTTCCCATTAAGATTTTACTAAATTCCGTGAGGTAAAGATCCTTCGCCTCGAAGGTGGCATTTTTGTCTTTGCGCTTTGAAGCCGGATACAATGATCCCGCCAGATCTTCAATCTTAAAGCCCTTACGATCAAAAGTGCGGAAGATATAATAGAACAAGCCGATCACCTCGCCCTGCACTTCTTCCATCAAAGACTTTTCCAGAACCCACATATAAAACAGCAACTGTATCTCATGATTCTTCAACCAAGAAGAATGCGCCGTGATTCCCCCCGCCGAACTCTTATAGTCCAAAACAATAAGGTGTTGCTGGTCATCACTGTCAATACGGTCAATCTGGCCGGAAATTCTGAAGGTTCCTGGTTGGGCCTCTTTGCCAATCTCTTCGGTCTTAGGATCCAGATAAAACTCAAAGCGTTTTTCGCGAGCAATCGTTTTGGTCTTCTTAAATTCATTGCGCCAGTTCTTCTCAACCTCTAAGAATCGCTGCCCCAAAAGAATATGCTTCTTTTTAAGTGGCGTCCAAAGTCTTTCGTCTGCAAAAACCAGCTTACGCTCAATACGAATGGTTTCAAGAATGGCATCGAGCTCTTCCAGCTTCCAATCAAAGCGCATTGGTTCAACTGTGAGCTTCTCAAACAACGCATGGGCCAGCTGCCCGCGCGTGCGATGATCCACATCCAGATCAATATCCGGAAGATCTTTAAGTTTGAAATATCTTTGCGCCGCAAAAATGAAAGGGCATTCCAAAAAGCTTTCAATGGCAGACGCCGAAATTCTTGGCAATTCCGCTAAGGTTAAATTCGGCAATTCTTCCTTGCCCAGATCCTGACGAATCCTTTGCTCAAGATCATCACGGCGTAGACTCAACCAGGAGCGTCTTTCATTCTCGGCATTTAAATCCGAGTGCTGCAGTTCATCCCACCGAGTTTCCTTTGGCAAAGCCAAGGCCTCATGATGCTCACTGAGACTCATCCAGAATGTTGATGGAGAACACAAGGAGCCGGAAAGATCTGTCGCTCCGAAGCAGTAAATGTCATGAACCGAATCCGCTTCCGCCAACAAGCGCAATTCAAATTCCAGATCGCTTTGATCCGGATTATCCAAATAGAACCCAATATCCTTAGCCAATTCAAAGTAGTCTTGGCCGGAGAGTTGAGTTTTGTTGCGAGATTTCAAAGACTCATCAGTCAGCCCCACGAAAATTCTATAAAGGGCTTTTTCACTGTGCGCCGACATCAGCTTCGTGACCAGAATGCCCGACGACTCCCCTTTTTCAAGGCTGTACTCTTTCGCGGCGACGATACTCTCAAGATAGCTCAGCCACTCTTTCCAAATCAATTTGGTGTTGGCTGTGGCGTTTTGCAAAAGCTCACGAAGCACCACTTGCACAATCTCAGTCTCACTGGTGTGCCATTCTTTCAGCGCGGTCCCGACAAACTCTTCTCGGCTTACTAATCCTGAAATATCCAACTGTCCCGAGAAGATCTTATAAACGATCTCATTACGAGCTAGGTCTTCATTCACATAGAGACTTTTAAACAGCGACTTAAATTCTTCATAGCGAAGATCCTGCGATTCACCTTTATCAAAGAAGGCAATTTCCAGATCCGAAGAAGACAGGCGTCCACTTTTTGAGCGTAAAGTCGCCAGCCATCTTGTTACCGACGGTAAGCTTTGCGCCTTGTGAGTAATATCTTTTTGATAGGGAATACCTTCTTCGGCTAGAAAGGCCTGAAGAACCGGCCAGTAAGTTTCAATATCAGGCGCAATGATCGCAATAGATGTCGCAGGAATTCCCGCATTCAACCATTCGCGCACCTGGCCCACGCTGTTTTTAATTTCAGCGAGCATTCCTGAAAAACGCAAAATCTCTTTGGTCTTTTCTTTTTTGGCGATGGGTTGAAGCTTTATCGATTTGGTGCTTTGTGCGCGCAGTTCATCGTATGGTCGAAGCAGGAAATGAAAGTCCGCACGCCATTCCGGAGAAGGCTCAAGCACAATCACGTCAATGGAACGGGAAATCGCATGCAGAATCTCGGATTCGACCCGGGAAATCTCCCCACTCAAATCCACAATCAAAGGAATGTTCCACACTCTTTCAAGTTCATTGAAGTTTTGCAGATAAGCGGTGATCCAATCAGAAGTAATCACATTGTGTTCTTCAATCAGCTTAATCGCACAAAAGCGGGCGCGCAGATACCATTCACGCCAGCGATTCTTGGCTTCGGGATGATTCTCAAACCACTCATCCAGACGCTTAGTACCTTCAGGATGGAAAATGATCGCCGCCATTTGGTCGATATACGAGAAAACTGTGTCTTCGGCGGAAGAGTTCACACCGAGGACATCGGCGTTCTCATCCATGATCGTACGAAGCAATGAGCGCGCAAAAGGATCGCTGATCAAGCGAAGGCGCGGCTCCAGGCGTTTAAGCAACATCTTCCACAGATCGCTGGCACGCAAAACTGATTCGTCGATGTATTGACCATCGCGAGCCAGGATCTTCTGTTGCAGTTCAAACTTAGTGCGTAGATCCGACACGAGCCAGGATTGTTCACGAGGATTATAATTGGCAAACAGCTCGTTTACTTGCGAGCGATTTTCTATGGAAATTATTTGCAACATTTATGGACTACCGGCGTTGTTTGAGTTTTCTCTTCTTGCCGTTATTATCCGTGAAATGGAAGTTAGCATCAAAGCTTAAATCAATGCTAAGGCTCACCGCATAGCGATTCTCTGCCGTTTGGCCTGGATAGACGCCAAGCTCCTCGGTGTAACTAACAGCATCAATATGGAAAATGAGAATATTCACACCCAAACCATAGCTGAAGTAACCTTGGTTAATACCCGCTCTGAGATCGATCAAAGGCAAAGAGAGCTCCGTGCCTAAATGAATTTTCTTACCAATTTGAATATCTGGCTCCAACAAATGGCGCAATTCCGCTCCCGCTGTCCAATCAATCCCCGGAAGATCAAAACCCAAACCCGCACCGACACTCAAATTTTGTTCTATATGTGGTGGCGCATCCGTCCCACTTGTTTTGGTAAATGCGGTTCCTCCAACATCTTGCCATACCAACGCAAAAGTGGGCCCCAGAGGAAGTGGAAGCGTAGTCATCGCGGCCAAATCAAGACCGTAACCAACACCTTTGTTATCAAAGTTACTTCCAATGTCCGAAAAGCTTGCCCCGTTGGCAATGGTCGTGAGACCGAGATCTTTTTCTTCTCCGCCCCAACGATTGATGCGTTTAAAGTTCATACCCAAATAACTATCAGGCCCAAGCGGCACCGCGCCCCCCAAGACATACCCTGAGTCATTTAAGAAGAAGGTTTTGAACTGAGGGTAAGCGGGATTATGAAGCTCCAAGGAAACATCATAGTTTGTGAAGTATCCCAAACCGAAATAAGGAAGGGCCACCGCAGCTTTAGCGACCGCTTGCGCGGCAATTCTTTTACCAAAGAGACTGTCAAAAGAGGATGGATCATTCGGATCAAAACTTGTTAAGGTGTCGATTTCCGAAATACTATCACTGTTAATTCCAACTCCTACGTTTGCCAAAAGAAGATTCATTCCCTTCAGCCTGCCCAATGCTGCTGGATTATAAAATAAGGCATCTGCATCATTCACGATCGGAATATACATCCCCCCCATTCCCAAAGAACGAAGCGAACGAGCCGTCTCATAGACCTGCTGCGCGGCGACCGCCTGAGAGAAGACCATTAAAAGTAAGGAGGTTATGATCTTTATCATCAGCACGACATCCTACGGTACAATCTTATGAAATGGACAGCAGACACCGGCATAGTCTGCTGGCACTGCTGGAGGAGCATGCATTGGGGCTGAAAAAGTTGTTCCCAAGGTGCATGAACCAAAGCCCTGGGCCGTTGTATCTAAAATCAATCGAAATCCATAAATGACTTTAGGATCCACCACCAATGCGGGATCCGTAATCGTGCAAGTTATCCCGACGGAGGTACAAGCCGTCGTAATATTGGAGATCGCTCCCACGACGCTGTTGCCAGCCCCAAGAACATCACCCAATGCCGTTAAATTTTCAGTAATTAATCCCACACCAGCCGCAACCTTTTGGATATCTGCGGTCGTTAGATAATGAGCCGGGGCTGCGAGAGGAGGAAGATAGTCATCCAACGGATCTTCTGCATTTGTCCATGGATGTTGAGCAACTCCGGCCACCCAATCATCACAAACATTTGATCCTGCATCCACAATTCCATCATGATCGACAGCATCCAACTTCGCTGCCAATGTTGTAGAAATACGAGCCAGGCCCAATATGGAAATAAACAAGTTTTCATCAGCCGTGCGTACACCCACGGCGCCAATCTGCTGCATAATAGTGATCGCACTCTCACAGGCTGATGGCGTCACAGTGACTCCGGAAAAAAGATTCATCATATACGGAAAGATATTGGCCGAACCACCAGAAGCATTTTTAAGACCATTCACCAAAGTGGAGAATTTAATTCCGCATTTACCCGCATAGGCTCCGGCACGAGTATTCAGAACATCTCTGCGAGTTTTGAATCCCGCTGACAATTGATTTTCTAAAATATCAATGGCGTTATCCCACTGCAAAGCATCGATCTTCTTTTGCGCATCAGCGTATAGAGCTTCATCAGAATCTTTAGAGGCATAGTCCTCAAAAACATTCGGCTTCGCACAGGACATGGTTAGTCCCAGACAAGCAATTAGAATAAGAATGTTTTTAAACTTGCTCATGCCTCATCCTTAAAAGCGGTATGCAAACTTCAATGAATAACGGCGATCTTCTTTTGGCGTATCGACAGTTCCGATTTCCTCACCGTAACTAGCGAGCTGCCACTGGAAGCGTTCCGATGCGAGTTCCAATCCCGCTGTCCAATACCTTTGATTATAACCCGCCCGAACAAAGAACACATCCCCGAGGTTCAATTCGATACCAGCATGTAAAAGCTTAGCTTTATCAGGCTCATCCGCTGTTGTTAATAAGCCACGGTACTCAACGGTCCACGTTGATCGAACATAATTACTATGAATTGGGAAGAGTGCCGCAGCGACATCTAAATCCTGAGACACTACGTTCGGGCGCCCCGTCGTCGACATGCGAAATCCTGATCCCTGATTGAAACTAGTGCCACCGATGTCTCTAAGGACTGCGGAAACTGTAGGAAGAAAAGTCCAAGGAGCGGAAAGAATCAATCCGACATCTGTCGAAAGACCCAAGCCCGAGTTAGCAATATCTTTATACTCCAAAGAGCCTGAAGAGCTCAAAGCGGTGTTATCAACTTCCACCCGATCAATCAGCTTGGTGTTAACTCCAAGTTTGATTCGACCATCGAAGAACCGGAAATTGAAACCCAAGACAGCAGCTAAATCGCTGCGATAGTAAGTGTCAATAGTAGTTCCGTCTGCGCTCATCTGCGCATCAAGTAAAGAATTTCCATAGATACCGATACCAAAATTTCTGCCAACAATAGACGGAAACAATTGGGCTTTCGCGTGATAGTACGAACCACGATTTGCATCCAAAGCTGGTTTTACGTCTGATAGATTGAAGGGATTAGAATAGGCCGAGTCCGCATACATATCATTGGCATTGGTATTGGACTCGATTTCCGGGTCAAAGATTGTCCCGTAAATATCGCGCAGCTTTCCCAGCCCCGCAGGATTCACCAACAAAGCAGTTTCATCATTCACGACGGCAATACAGGCACCGCCCATAGCTTGACAGCGAATGCCTGAATAGAAAGAGCGACGTTCCCTGGCATTCACATCCAATGTGAATCCAAGCAATAGAACTATTTGAATGAGAGCAATCCAGAAAATCCTTTTCATAGGCCTCTCGCTTTAAGTGGTCAAAAAAACTTCATCTTCTCTATCGGCAGACTGGGGCCTCACATTGAGACGTCTCAATAAAATACGGTCCTAGGTACTGAGTTAAGGTCCTCGACTAAAAGCCGATAAGTACTTTGGTGGTACTCAAGAGGAGTTTGAAAATGTTCTCTAAGAAATTTGCAGCTGTAAGTTTTTTCATCGGGCTTTCCTCGCTGTTGGCGGGATGCGAGCAAGAAACGACAAAAGACCAGGTCGCTGATGCGCAATATTGCCTCGACAAAGCCACCGACGCCTCGAGCGCCAATGCCTGCGTCGCGAAGATTGCTTCAATTAATACTCCTACAGCCAATGCGCTTCGCTGCTCTGCGGGTTTCATCGCTGCGGGTGTGACGAAAACGGAAAATCTTTCGAAAGCTTTGACTGCAATTAAGGACAGTAACAGTGGTGGCAGCAGTGCTACGGCGATGATGTCTTTTTTGAACTTGGGCTCAAATGCGGATGCGACATTTGATGCCTGCGTGGCCTCTCAAAATAAAGGAATGGCTTTGGTTGCGGCTATGGCAAAAACGGCCACAACTCTTATTGCACTGATTCCTAGCTTCGATCCTGATACCATCCAGGCTGACTTGGAAACAGAAATTGCAAACTTAGCGGCGGCAGATCCAAATGATCCAGCAGTTGCCGCAAAGCTTGAGTCCGTTGGCTCTGCCATTGCCACCGTTTATCAGGCTACTTGTTCTGGAAGTAATAATGCCAATTCTGACATCTGCGGATCAATCGATGACGCTTTGGCAAGTCTGCCGCCTAGCGGTGACGGCCAAAGCATCGACCTTTCAAGCACAAGCCCCGCAGAAATCGGCAAGCAACTTGTCGACTTCTGGAAGGCACAAAATCTTTAGAAATCTAAGCTGAGTTTCGTTGCATACACGCGGCTTTCAACAGGTGTGCTTTTCGATCCCACGTCGTTCGCATAGCTAACCACATCAAGATTGAAGATCCCCAACTCTGCAGATAGCCCCGCAGTCCAATAGCCTTCGCTAAAGCCACCGCGGTAATGCCCTTTCCACCAGCTTGAAACCGTCCAATCGAACTCCAAACCCGCGTGAAGACTTTTACGCCAGCTAAAGTCAGGATGCCCCATATCGCGCACATCAAGTACGCCACGGCCTCCAAAGATCCAAGCGGCTGGATACTCCCAACGCGTTCCCACGTCGACAACACGATACAGCTTTTCAGGTGTCCCCTCTTGGGCTTCTTTGTTCACCAATTTCAGTGAATGTCCAAAGCCTGTCTCAGCCACATTGCGCACAACTGCACCGAAGGTGGGACGAGCCAGTCTCAGAACTGACCAAAATCCTTCATCAGGAATTTCCGGAGTCCACAACAGTCCAATGTCAGCATCAACTGTGTAACCCTCAATTAGATCTTCCTTCCTCACGATCTGGCTGCTGGCAGCAAGATCCACGGCACTGATTGCTTTACTGAAGAATCCGCGATTCACAAACTTCCCGGTGATACCCATCGAGAAGCGACCGTAATCAAACCAATGAAGATCATCTGCATACGACAAAGCCAAGGTCGTATCGGCATACACAGTGGTATTCATCGTCGGGCCCACCTGCTGATGCATCGCCATTTCCACAGAAAGATCCATGGGAATAAGAGCCACTCCCCATTTCGGGCGAACCCAAACTGCATCCACCGGACTCAAGCGAAGCGAGTAAACATCACCATAATGCTTTTGAATAAGATTGAGATAGTCTGTCTGCTTGTCAGTTTCAGTCTTCCCGGATCCTTCGATGGCTTTATACTCATCGTAAAAATCCTTCGCCCCCGGCGTCGCTCCCACTCCCAAAGACAAATTCACTTGGCCCTGCTCCAATCGAGCTAGACCCGCGGGATTATAAAAAATCGCAGAGTAGTCATTCGCCACAGCGACAAAGGCATCCCCCATCCCCAATGCACGAGGTGCCTGATATTGATGATGAATCGTCGTGCTGACACTGTCCGTGGCCATTGCATTTTGACTAAGAGATACTGACAACAGGCCCACAGCAAGACCTGTGAGGAGAGAATTTCCTCGATTAACCATATTTATGCCTCCGAAGTGCTTAACAACATTGTAGAGATAAATTATGCTTTGTCTTATGCGACTTTTACGTTCGATCCTTTTTTTGACCTTGGTCTTGAGTGCTTTCATCTCGGAGGCCGCTCCGAAAACTAAAACCACTTTAGAGCCTTCGCCATTGACGACGCAGGAAGATCCCTTTTTGAAGAAAAAGAATCTAAGCTTCCAAGATAGGATCCCCACTTCACAAATCAATGTGGCCTTAGGATATGCGGGCGGAAACTTTCTTGAGAATGACCAATGGGCCCAAGGGGTCTTATTGTCTTTAAGATATTCGTCTTTAAAAGGAACCGACCTGTTGCCCACCTGGGATTTCCAAGGCGAACTGAACAAGGACAACATTCTTGGGGTCTTCGTCGGTAAACGCTGGTATGTCAGCGAAGACGACTATCACCCTTATGTCCGTCTGGCTGCAGGCAGCTTCTTTGATGCCTCCGGTGAGCTCGCTAATTTTGTGCAGATAAAAAGATGGCGCCTGCGCGCCTCAGCCGGAGCGGGCACTAAATTCACTTTTGAATTTGGTTTTGGCCTTGCGGTCACTGGTCCTGATCTATTTGGGCAGTTCGGCTACAACTTCGACTTCTAATTTTTTTTCAGCTCTTCCAGCCAGGCAACCAGACGATCAATCTCTTTCAGCAGATGCTGCTCGTCTTTGTTGTTATAAAGAACAAAATCGGCTTTCTCTTCTTTGAATTTAATGGGGATCTGCGAAGCAATACGCATTTCAATCTCTTCGTCGCTCAACTGATTGCGACGGCGCAGACGTTCCCGCTGCTGCTCGCGGGTGCACGAAATAACGATGATCTTATCAAATTGCTCTTCCGCCTTGGTCTCAAACAAGAGTGGAATATCATAGATGACCAATGCGGCCCCTTGATTTTCATAACCACGACGAAGCCTTCTCGTTTCCTCGCGGATCAGCGGATGAGTTATTGCCTCCAGTTTATGGAGAAGATCGGGATTGCCAAAAACTTTCTGGCCGAGCTTACGACGGTCCAGGTTTCCATCGGCCAATAAAATATCTGGTCCAAATTCTTCCACGATAGACTTAAGTCCAGAAGATCCAACTTTGACGACCTCTTTTGCAATATGATCGGCATCAACGACGGGAATGGCACGTTCCACGAGCTTCCGACTCACGGTGCTCTTGCCGCAAGCTATACCTCCGGTCAGTCCAACCCACTTCATATCCGAATCTCCTTAAAGAATATCCATATTTTACCGATAGTCTTCTCAAAGGGGAACAGCTTTTCATGTCTCAAGCACTGGAACAGTTCGGAAAATATATACTTCTAGAGCGTCTCGCTGCGGGCGGCATGGCCGAAGTGTACCTTTCTAAGTCGACAGGTGCCGTGGGTGTTAATAAATTTGTCGCTATCAAGCGCATTCTCCCTCAGTACTCAGATCATCAAGAATTCATCGACATGTTCAAAGAGGAAGCGAAAATCGCTGTCAACCTCAACCACGGCAACGTGGTTTCCATCTATGACTTCGGTGTTGAGAAAAGTCAGTTCTTCCTGGTGATGGAATACGTCGAAGGCCGCAATCTTCGTCAGATTCTCAACGAACTAAAAAAATCAAATACTCAGTTTACGATCGAACAGATCGTTTTCATGATCAAAGAAGTTGCTGCCGGCTTGGACCACGCCCATCGCTGTATTGATGGTACGACAGGTCGTCCATTGAACATCGTACATCGTGATATGAGTCCGCAGAACATCATGGTCAGCTTCGAAGGTGAAGTAAAGATCATCGACTTCGGTATCGCCAAAGCGGAAACGCAAATGGAAGCGACCAAAGCCGGAACTCTTAAGGGTAAATACGGCTACATGAGCCCTGAGCAGGCCGATGGACAAAACATCGATCCGCGCACAGATATCTTCTCTATGGGTATTGTGTTGTGGGAGCTTTTGGCGAATGATCGCCTATTCACTTCGAACAGTGAAGCGGCAATTCTGCGTAAAATCCGCGAATGCCAGGTTCCTTCCATTCGTAAAATCAATCCGTCTATTCCTCCGGAGCTTGAGCGCATCGTCAATAAAGCTTTGGCAAAAGATCGCAGCCTTCGTTATCAAACAGCGGCGGCATTGCACCGTGATTTGAATAGATTCTTAAACACCCAGTATCCCGAGTTTTCTCCACACGACTTCAGTGTGTTTATGAAGAATGCCTTCTCTCAAGTTTTCCTAGAGCAACGCCGCAAACTTGTGGAGTTCGCGAAGATTCAAGCTCAGGCGACTGAAGACAAAACAATTGTTACGCAAAATGATATCCGCGTTCCTCCCAAGAATGTCCCGAAAGCTCCGGTTGCAGCCGATGACAGCTCAGAGGAAAAACTGGATATCAATACGTCGACAGATATTCGGGTCAACTTAGATAGTTTGAAAGCACCACCTCAGCCTTTAGGTCCTAAGACAAACACCAATATCACACACACTCGCACATCTGCGGGTTCGGGAACTCTTACAGGCAATCATGGTACGATGACTCGCACTCCATCTGGAATGGGTACACGCACCGCCATTAAGAGTTCAAAGCCAGGCCCTGACTATACAGGTTATGCGATGAAAGCCGTCATGGGTTTGGTCATCGCCGTCGGCGCATGGTGGAGTTACAATAATTTCATCGTTAAAAAATCAACTAAAAATCCAGCCTCAACTGTGGGTCTTCCACCAACGAGTGCTTCAGCGACTCCGGCAGAAACGGCAGCCCCTGCTTCAGTGGGCGACGTGCAGCAACTAGATCAAGCAGCCACGGCTCAAGAGTACACTGTCATGATCAAGAGTAATCCGGATAAGGCTCGCGTCGTAATCAACGGCGTCGACACCGGTGGCTACACACCAATGAGAAAGACACTCAGAGCCAATGTCCCTGCGAATATCCGTCTTGTAAGAGAAGGCTATTCCGATTATGTAACGACATATACACCGACGACAGATGTCGGAACTATTGATGGCAATCTGCAAAGATTGGTACGCGTAGCTACTTTGTATATTAAAATTGCAAATGGTGGAGCAAATCCTGAATTGCGTATCTCAGGAGTCCCTGTAGATATTAAGTCAGAAAACGACGCTTACTACATTCAGGCAGAAGTCGGTGTTAAGATACAAGCATTCAATAAACTGACAGGACTGTCGGCAGAAAAGACTGTTATGATTCATGCCGATCAAAAAGAAACTGTCGAGTTGTA
Organism: Bdellovibrio svalbardensis; assembly: GCF_029531655.1. Classification (NCBI taxonomy): domain Bacteria; kingdom Pseudomonadati; phylum Bdellovibrionota; class Bdellovibrionia; order Bdellovibrionales; family Pseudobdellovibrionaceae; genus Bdellovibrio; species Bdellovibrio svalbardensis. The sequence continues at coordinate 916,782 of NZ_JANRMI010000001.1, read as the reverse complement.
TTTAAAATAAGATCACAGCAGAAAAGATCTCAAAGAAGATATACACTCTTGAGGTCTCAGTAGTACGGCAGCTTGAGGAGTATTCTGAACATGACCACAAAAATCACCCTGGGTAATTCCATTCTAGAAATGCGTTCTCGCGATCCTCAAAGGGAAGCCGTCAAATTTAAGGTCGATGACAAATGGGTTACCAAGTCTTGGCCAGAGTATTACCAAGACATTGAAACGATCGGCTCGGCTTTGCTCTCTATGGGTATCAAGCCTGGGGACCGAGTTGCCATCATGGCCAACACTCGCTACGAGTGGTCCGTGGCTGATTACGCAATCTTTGGCATCAAAGCCATTACTGTTCCGATCTATCAGAATAACACTCCTGAAGACGTTGAATATATTTTGAATAATAGCAAAGCGCGCTTCGTAATTACCGAAACGCGCGGACCTCTAAAAATCTTCCAAAGCGTGAAGGCACAGTGCCCTTCCGTGGAAAAAGTGATTGTTTTCGAAGACACTTGTCCCGATCCAGAGGTCATCACTTGGAAGACCCTGCACGAAATCGGAAAGAAATATCGTCAGACGAATTCGCAAGCCTACAAAGAACTTTGTGAAACCTTGACTCCTGAAGACACCGCAACTCTGCTTTATACTTCAGGCACGACCGGTCGTCCTAAGGGTGTTGTTCTGACACATCTTCAGGCGATCAGTGAGGTTTCCGAAGCTTTTCCACTTTGTGGCGCTACCGAAAAAGACACATCTTTAAGCTTCCTCCCCTACGCACATATTCTTGGGCGCATAGAACATTGGGGACATGCCTATATCGGTTTCACCATGGCCTACGCTGAAAGCCTGGAAAAAATCCGCGGTAACATGATTGATATTCGTCCGACATTTTTGATGTCGGTGCCACGTATTTTTGAAAAGATATACGCAGCGATCTGGGCGCAAATTCAAACTCAACCTTTAAAAATGAAACTTTTCGAATGGGCATTGTCTGTTGGAAAAAAAGTGGGCGAATATAAAATGAGTGGCCAAGCCTTGCCATTGGATTTGCTCTTAAAATATGAAGCCGCTCGAAAACTTGTCCTAGGTAAAATCTCGGACGCATTTGGCGGTCGTTTGCGTTTTGCCATCAGTGGTGGAGCTCCGATTTCAAAAGATATCGCCCTCTTCTTTCACTCTGCAGGCGTCTTAATTCTTGAAGGCTATGGTCTGACCGAAACGACAGCAGCTATCACCGTGAACACTCCGTTCAACTACCGCTTCGGCAGTGTCGGCCGTCCGATTGGTGAAGTGAAATTGAAAATCGCCGAGGACGGCGAGATCCTAGTGAAGAGTGATAAAGTTATGAAAGAATATTACAACGATCCGGAAGCAACGAAAGAAGCTTTCACAGATGGTTGGTATCACACCGGCGATATCGGCGAACTTCTGCCTGGTGGCGACCTTAAGATCACTGATCGCAAGAAAGACCTCATCAAAACCGCTGGTGGAAAATACGTGGCTCCGCAGCGCCTTGAAGGCCTGTTGAAACTTTGTCCTTATATCACTAATGTTTTGATCCACGGCGATCAAAAGAAATATATCGTCGCTCTTTTGACAGTAGATCGTCCGGGTCTGGAAAAGCTGGCGAAAGAAAAGGGCGTTGCTTTCAAAGACTGGCCAGAACTTGTGAAAAGCTCGTTTGTGAATGAAATCATTCGCAAAGCCGTGGCCGATGCGAACACGCAACTGGCAAGTTACGAGTCCATCAAAAAGTTTTTGATTCTCCCTGAGGAATTCACTATTGAAGCTGGGGAACTCACTCCTTCACTCAAAGTGAAAAGAAAATTCCTCGACAAGAAGTTCACCAAAGAAATCGAAAGTCTTTACTAGTTCTGACTTTCGATTCTTCGGTAGCCTAGCCAGTTAAGGACTTCATTTCCTAACTGGCAAAAAAACTACTGGCACTGCACGTTTGCAGTAGCATTCACGAAATAGTATCCACCATTTGCGTAAACATATGCGTACTGATAGCCACCAGCTGGCACCACAACCTGGAACCAAGCATTTGCCCAAATACCAGTTTGAGTAAGACCAAACACCTGACCTTGGCAGACAACATCGAATCCATAAGGATTCACAACTTGCACAGCAGCCCACTGTGGAGTCACTTGAAATTGCATTTGCGGAATCCATGCAAAGCTAACAGCAGGAATCAAAAAGCCAAGAACAGCCACGAAAAGATTTTTCACATTAAACTCCTTAGTAAACAACTTTGAAAGCCTCGTAACACAGGCCCAGTCAGCAATTCAACTAAGAAGCACCGCATACAAATTACGCGCACGAAACCAGGTCTCAGACTCGGTTTAAACGTCTTTGAAGGTAGCGAGATTCATTCGCTACATATAGAAACGGAAGCTGAGCCCCAGGAACATACCCGAGAGATCGATATTGCGTTGAGAGCCGTTGTTCAACACGGCGTCGCCGTCATTGTGAGCAGTGCCGAAATAACTTCCACTGCGAGTGTACTTGAGATCTTCAATGTTCAGTTTTCTGTAGCCGAACTCAAATAACATTGTTGTGGTGTCAGTGAGGAAGCTTTCATGTCCCAGGGAAGCTCCGTACAGGATGCCCGTCCCTTTCGCTTCCATTTTGTCGTCCATGCCAGGGTAAGCGGCCTGGCCAGCCGCCGTCAGCGTATAGCTGTTTTTCAAAGTGACAGTGGCATAACCTGCGGTCGCGGAAATGAAGGAGCGACTGTCTGCGGTTTTTCTGAGGTTGATATCAAAGGTGATCTTTGGAATGTAGCCCAGGATATCTGATGTTTCTGTATAGAGGTCCGTCGTGGCATTCTTGCCAACGAGATTTTCAAGGCTTTGTGGCTTCAGAAATTCAAAACCGAAACGAACGCTGGCAATCGGAGTTGAATAGACCACACCGAATTCGCCGGAGTAGTTGTATTTAACTTCATTGGAAATCGTGACTGAAGAGCCCGCTTCATTTTCAAAAGCGGACTGCCCTACCGCGGAAGTTCCTCCGGTGAATCCGAAGTAGGCCGCGATATTTTCACGGCCCAAATCGAAAATCCTCGCTTCTGCTGAAGCCGAAAGGAAGATCAGTGCTAAGGGAAGAAGCCTTTTGAAGGACACCTATTACTCCGTGATAAGATCGACAACCACTTTGCTTGTCGTCGCTTTACCCATTACTTGGTAAACGCGAACTTTCGTGTTCTTTTTTAAATCCATCGTGAGGTTCAAAGAGTTATCAACAGGCTCAAGACTCATCACAGTGCGAGTCACCGCGATAGAGTTTTTCAATTTCGCGTTCAAGGCGGCCTGATCCAAATTAGAGTTTGGCATTTGCGCGAAGTCGATAACCAAACGTTGCGGATTGTTTTTCAATTCAGCATGGTAGTAACCAGGCCAGCCGCGCATCACCGCTCCGGCTTTATCACCGACATCAAAGACCAAACGTTCAATTTTTTTATCTGCCGTACGACGCACATCCAACAAAGTGAAACCAGAACCCGCCAGGCCACCATAGGTCGCACCCTCTCCAGAGAGAATTTTTGGGACCGCAGGAGCTGCTGATTTTGTAGCGACAGCCGCAAAAGTCGGAAGAGCAAAAAGCAAAGTTGCAAAACATGTGATGAGTTTCATAATCGATTCCTTTCGATTGACCCCCTTAAGATTGCCATGCCTTCTGCCATCCCTCCAGAAAAAACAGCCCCCCCAGCAAAAGGTGCCAGGCACCTTTTGCTTCACTCATCGTGTTAAAGAGGGCCTTCTGCGGCGCAAGGTGCCCCTTTTGGTCACTCCTTTTAAAGAAAATACCTCTGAGATCGAATTTATCCCCTTTTGAGAAACTTTTGGAAGGGCACGAAACTTGGAACATTAAAATCCTGTAGACGATTTCGTTCTCTTATTACTCTTTGGAGGAGCCCCATGAAACGGCTTGTATTCATCATTTTTGCACTCTTTGTCGCAGCCTGCGCTGATAAAGGCGGCGGTGGCGGTAGCAATACGATTGCGGTGACTCCGACAGACATGGGTTGCATCAACGGAAGCACCGTTTGTAATACGGGCGCGTATGCAAACTATAATGGTTGGACGACTTATTCCCTCCCTTATGGATCGACTCAATACAACTATTCAAATTACTTTAATCAATATGGATTCTGTGGATGTCCTCAAGGATATTCTCCTGCGTACAACGGTTCCATGGGACTTGGTTGCATCAGCAATCAATATCTCCAACCCGTTTACAACTACACAGTGTTCATGATTTTCGGTTCTAGCTTCACAGGCTGGGGCGGTGGCGGATCGGTGAATAATCAGCCACAGGTTTCCAATATTCCTGGTTCACCAAATCAGGGAACATGTAACAGAAATTTGACTCAAAGCTGTCTCCTCGACCAGGCCAATTCTTGCAGCACAGGGGCGACTTGCCGCCAAGTGATTAGCGGGTCGAACTTGGGAGTCTGTGTTAATCCCAACCAGATTCCAAGCTATCCAAGTTATGGATACGGTGGCGGCTACGGGTATTACTACTAGAAAATCGAGAAGCGCACCTCTTCTCACCGGTTTTTACCGGTCCAATACGGTGCATTAATCATGGGCCTTCGAGGTATCAAAACCTCGAAGGCCCTTTCCATTTTATCAGCCCTCAGATTCAAATTATGACACTTCGAGGATATTCCTCAAACAACGCACAGAGACAACATACAGAGGCGATCAACAGCAACGACACTTCATCGCCGCCGAAGTGAATCAGGCCTTTATTTTCGGGTCGATTCGAGAGATAAAAACTTGGTGTTTTCCCTCTAACAAAGTGGAGTCTCTCTATGTCCTCTAACAATCCCTTTTTGACAAAATTTACTGGTAAAGACGAAGCAGTTCCTTTCGATCAAATCAAAGTTGAGCACTACCTTCCGGCCCTGGAAGAAGCGATCAAAATCGCTAAAGAGAACGTCGCAAAAATCAAAGCCAATACCGCGGCTCCAGATTTTGAAAATACTATTGTCGCACTTGAATCTGCCTCTGAGTTGGCGGAAAAAATCGCTCTCACTTACGGCAATCTTGAAGTGGCGAATGCCGATGAAGCTTTGCAGGCTTTGGCCAAAGATATCTATCCAAAGTTGACGGCACTTTCTTCTGACATCTCGTTGGATCCAGAAATCTTCGCCCGTGTAAAATCTGTTTACGACAATCGCGCTTCGTTTAAATTGAACGGCGAACAAAATCGTTTGTTGGAAAAATCTTATCTTTCTTTTGCTCGTAACGGTGCTTTGCTTTCTGCTACGGACAAAGACAAGCTTCGTCAGATTGACCTGGATCTTTCCGTCTTGGGACCGAAGTATTCTGAGAACGTTTTGAAAGCGACCAATGCCTTTGAAATGTATTTGGATAAAAAAGAGGATCTTGAAGGTCTGCCTGAGGGCGCTCTTGAAGCGGCAGCGGCGATGGCTGAAGCCAAAGGTAAAAAGGGCCAATGGCTTTTCAATTTGCAAATCCCTTCTTATCTTCCTTTCATGACTTATGCGAAGTCTCGCCCCCTTCGTGAGAAAATGTGGAGAGCCTATTCTTCACGTGCTTTCAAAGGCGAATTCGACAACCAAGAGTTGGTGAAGAAGATTGTCACTTTGCGTGCAGAGCGCGCGAAACTTTTGGGTTTCAAAACTCATGCGGACTTCGTTCTTGCTGAACGTATGGCGCAAAATCCTTTAACGGTTTTCGATTTCTTGCAAAAGCTTTTGACGGCTTCTCGCGAGGCGGGAAAACGTGATGTGGCAGAAGTACAAAGCTTCGCACAGCAACTTGATGGCTTGACGGATTTGAAACCTTGGGACTTTGGCTATTACTCTGAAAAATTGAAGGAAGACAAATACGCTTTCAATGAAGAAGATCTTCGTCCTTACTTCAAACTTGAAAATGTGGTTGAAGGTGTTTTCACCCACGCGAAAAAACTTTATGGCCTGACTTTCAAAGAAAACAAAGACATCCCGGTCTATCACCCGGAAGTGAAGGCTTACGAGGTCTTCGAAGAAAAGTCCGGTAAGTACATGGGCTTGTTCTATACAGACTTCTTCCCTCGCGAAACGAAAAAAGGTGGCGCGTGGATGACTCAGTTCCGCAATCAAGGTTTGAGCGAAGGTGTTTTGAAGCGCCCTCATGTCAGCATTGTTTGTAACTTCACGAAGCCGACTCCAACCAAGCCTTCCCTTTTGACTTACGATGAAGTGCGCACATTGTTCCATGAGTTCGGTCACGCTTTGCACGGAATGCTTTCTGATTGCACTTATCAATCATTGAGCGGACCTAACGTTTACTGGGACTTCGTTGAGCTTCCTTCTCAGATTATGGAAAACTGGGTTGGCGAAAAAGAAGGCTTGGATTTGTTCGCTCGTCATTACGAAACCAATGAACCGATGCCGGCTGAGTTGATTCACAAATTGAAAGCTTCGCAAAAGTTCCAAGCGGGCTATATGTCTTGCCGTCAGATCCAATTTGGTTTGATGGATATGGCATGGCACACGGCGGATCCTTCATTGATCAAAGACGTCGACGCTTTTGAAGAGCAAGCGACGGCCGACACCCGTCTATTCGCTAAAGTGGATGGCGCAAATTCTTCAGTTAGCTTCAGCCACATTTTTGCTGGAGGCTATTCAGCAGGATATTACTCTTACAAATGGGCGGAAGTTTTGGACGCTGATGCCTTTGAGTATTTCAAAGAAAAAGGCTTGTTCGATCCAGAGGTCGCTCAGAAGTTTAAAGAAAACATCTTGAGCCGCGGTGGAACGGAGCACCCAATGGAACTTTACAAAAAGTTCCGTGGCCGTGAACCAGATCCAAAAGCATTGCTTAGAAGAGATGGATTGATTTAATGATGAAGGTGGCAACGACGACAGCGAAAAAAATGACTGCGGCTACTGAAAAGAAAACCGCAGCTACAAATCGCTTACAACTTCCGGAAAAAAGTGCGATTGCTTTGGTCTACCGTATCGAGACAGCCAAAGCCGTCAGCCTGGCTAAAAAAGTCGCAGAGTTTTTAAAAGCCAAAGGCCACGAGGTCTTCACTGGTCCCGATCAAAAACTGGTCCCGGGAACCAAGGCGGCAAAAACGAAGAAACAACTCGACAGCTTGAAACTTGTCATCGTTCTTGGTGGCGATGGAACTTACCTGCGTGCCGTTCGTATTCTTGAAGGTCGCAGCGTTCCGATCATTGGTTTCAACATGGGTTCTTTGGGATTCCTCACGGCTCACAGTGCGGATAGCACTTTTGATATCATTGAAGAAGCTCTTGCTGGAAAAATGGAGCTTCGTCCCCGTTCTATGATTTTCGCGAAGGTTTTGCGCAAAGGTAAAACGCGCGGCGAATACCATGCTTTGAATGATATCGTGATCGAAAGAGGCTCGATGTCTCAATTGATCAACACATCGATTTATTCTGATAAATTTTTAGTGAGCGAAGTGAAGGCCGACGGCTTTATCGTGTCCAGCCCTTCAGGCTCCACGGCCTACAATCTGGCTGCCGGTGGTCCGATTCTTCATCCTGAATCCCCTGTGTTTGTGGTCACCCCGGTGGCTCCGCACAGTTTGACCTCTCGTCCGTTGATTGTTCCTGACAATAGCACTCTGTCATTCAAATTGGATGGCCGAACTATGAAGGCTCATTTTATTGTCGACGGTATGAAAGTAACGGAGTTGTCGGCGGATGACGAAGTTGTGCTCACTCGTTCTTGCTATGACCACTGGATGGTACGCCAGGCAGATCATAACTACTTTACCCTTTTACGTGAAAAATTGAAATTCGGCGATCGGAGTTAAGCATGTTGCTCGAACTTAAAGTTTCAAATTTTGCTATCATCGAAAACCTGCATATCACTTTTAAAGATGGCTTGAACATCCTTTCTGGTGAAACAGGCGCAGGTAAATCTGTTCTCTTGAAAAGCTTGTCACTTCTTATGGGCGGCAAAGGTTCGAGCGACACTATTCGCACCGGTGCGACTCAAGCGACCATTGAGGGCTCTTTTGATTTGAGTAAGCGTCCTGACGTTATGACGGCCTTGAAAGACATGGGTATTGAGGCTGACGAAGACATCCTGATTGTCCGCCGTGTTCTAAGTGCTGGTGACAAATCAAAAATCTATCTCAATGGCAGCTTAAGCACTTTGGGCAGCTTGCGCGATGTCGTGGCTCCATTGGTCGAACTTGCAGGTCACTCGGCTCCCCTCATCGAAATGACGGGACAGCATGAGAATCGCAATTTGATGTCCAAAGCTTACCATATGGATCTTTTGGATCAATATGCAGGAACTTGGGACAAGCGCCTGTTGTTCACTGAAAAATACAATCGCTACCATGCGATCTTTGAAGAGATCAAAAAGCTTGAAAGCGACGCCAAACAAAAAGCTCAGCGTTTGGATTTCCTCATCTATCAACGCGATGAGATCGCAAACTTGGATCTGTCCCCTGGCGAGGACCAAGAACTGGAAATCGAAGTGAAGAAGTTGAAAAACTCTTCGCGCATTGGGGCCTTCGCGGATTCCGCCGAAGCGGCTTTGTACACCGATGATGATTCTGCGATCAGCCGTTTGAACGTGGTTCTAAAAAGAGGCGCGGAACTAGCCAGCCTCGATCCGCAAATTGCGGCGAAACTGGAAAACCTGGAACAAGCCAAAGCTTTGATCGACGAAAGCGTTTATGAGCTTCGCCAATATGCTTCGAAAATTGATGCCGACCCGCAACGCCTTGAAGAGGTGGAAGGTCGTTTGAGTGAATTGCGTAAGTTGCAGAAGAAATATGGCACCAACGTCAATGACATCCTTAAAGCCTTGATGGAAATGGAAATTGAAATTTCCAACCTGCAAAATTCCGACGTCAAAGTGGAATCTTTGAAAAAAGAGGCTGCGGTTTTATTGAAGGAACTCGAAACCTTGGGCACAGATCTTCACAAACGCCGCATGAAGGGCGCAGATCTTCTGGCTGACAGTGTCGGCGCCGAGCTTTTGGATTTGAACATGAAAGGTGTCACCTTCCATGTGAATATCGAAAAGACCACTGAGCTAACCTCAACAGGCATGAGTGATGTTGAGTTCTTGAGTCAAACCTCTGCGAAAGACGTGAAACGTCCTTTGGCAAAGTTTGCCTCTGGGGGCGAGCTGAGCCGTATCCTTCTTTCTTTGAAGCGTGTCGTGGGCTCTAGCAATCAACCGCGCACTTATCTTTTCGACGAAGTTGATACGGGTGTTTCTGGTGAGACCGCTGAAAAAGTGGGAAGAAAGCTCAAGACTATTGGCAAAGGACAACAAGTGATCTGTGTCACGCATCTGCCGCAAGTCGCAGCCTTCGGTGACGCTCACTTCTTCATCCAAAAATCACCGCAGAAGGACTCTGTGGCGATGCTTGTGTCAGAACTCAAACAAAAAGACCGTGTTCAAGAAATTGCCCGTCTTATCAGTGGTGAGAAGATCTCAAAAACATCTCTCGCCCATGCTGAACAACTGTTGGTGGAAGCGAAGTAGTCGCTTTTTCTTAAACAATTGTAAGTACGAAGCCTCCTCGTTCTAGCCTTAACATTGATTGTACAAGGCTATTTAAACTGGGAGGCTTTTTTATGATCTTCGTGATGGGAGCAACTGGCCATATTGGCTCTAAAATCGTGAATCACTTGCTTGAAAACGGCCAACAGGTTCGCTGTCTTGCCCGTCACTTTCCGGACAAGGATGCCTTTGAAGGTGCGGAACTGATTGAAGGCGACGCCAATGATGTTGCGACAGTCACCGATTCAATGAGGCATTGCACTGCTGCTTTCACACTCATTCCTCCCAACCTGACCACGGAAGAGCTTCGCTTCACACAAAATAAAATTGGCGAAGTCATTGCTGAAGGCATCGAAGAAAGTGGCATCAAAAAAGTAGTCAATCTTAGCAGTATTGGCGCCGATCTGAACAAAGGCACCGGCCCGGTCCTGGGTTTGCATGACCAGGAGGAACGCCTGAACGAAATCACTCATGCCGATATCATCCACTTGCGCCCCGCCTTCTTTATGGAAAATTTGATGAGCGGGATTCCTTCCATCATCTCTATGAACCGTTACTTCGGCACAGTCCCCGGAGAAGCTCCAATTGATATGGTAGCTACCGCAGATATTGCGGCACGAGCAGCCTTCTTACTTATGAATCCCACCTTCACGGGACGCAATGTCGAGTATGTTTTGGGGCAAAGAACTTTGACCTTCAATGAGGCGATACGCGCTTTGGGGATGGCCGTTGAAAAGCCAGATATCGAGTATATCGAGGTGCCCGATAAAGAAATGCTCAACTATATGATCGGTGCGGGCCTCTCTCGCAACGTCGCCGAGGCCATGAATGAGCTGTCACGGGCAACCAGCAATGGCACTCTCAACGCCACGACGACCCGAGATAAAATCAACACCACGAAAACCTCGATCGAAGAGTTTGCACGCACAACCTTCAAAGAGGCCTATTTGGCGGCCATGGAGTCAGAGAAATCAAAACGCTCTCGTCCATCTCCAGGCACGGAAGCCCGCATGTAGGGCTCCTTTAGGACAAAGGTCTAGTACATCTCCGGCGGGGTCTTTCCGATAAGACCCCAATGAGATTTTCACTCTTGCTCGCACTTCTATTTTCATTCTCTATCTGCCACGGCGTAGCTGCGCCTACAAAAAATTCCAGTGCGGCTGCCTTGAAGGAGCTCATCCTCCCGGCGAGTTTGCAAAAAGTTCTTTTCGGTAAAACCACCCAAGACGAAATCCTCAAATCTTTAGGCAAACCAAAACAAAAGTCCTCGAACAAATCCGTCGAGATCCTGTACTACAATCTGACAGGAAAAGACTTCGACACGACAGTTGCTTTCAAGAACAAGAAGCTCTTGTACATCGTTTACTCCCCGTCTTCTCCACAAGTCACTTTCAAACATCTGGGCCAATGGATCACGACAGAGGATCTCATGAAGGTGGCCAAGACCATGAGTGCGAAGGTTTCCAACGAAAAAGGCCGTGAAATTCAAATCGAGAAAAGAAATCTGGGGACTTCCTTCATCTTCACTGACAACCGTGACATGACTTTGAAATCTGTCACGGTTTGGAAGGAAGGCGAGGCCGCTCCTTGAAGTTGATTTTCATCGTCGCTTCCTTATTCTTGGGCTTTTTCGCGCAGGCTGATCAAACCTGTGCTCTGCGGAAGTCCAACATTCACGCTCTGCGAGCCGTGCATGAGCATCTCGAACTTGCTTGGTGGGCCGCCTCTCCTGACCAAGTTTGGAATGCGCCTTGTAAGTCGCACCAGCCTCCGAGTGAAGACACTATGTTGGACTATCTCGACAATGGGGATAGCAAAAAGATTTCGACGACAGTAAATGGCATTAGCTTTAAAGATGAAGATCCGGCGATGATTCAGCTCTTTCGAGATCTGAATACCTATGACTACAGCATGAAGGACAAGCCTCCATTGGCGTTTAACTCCAAGTGCGATAAAGTTCTTTGCGCTGCCAAAGAGATATTTGGCGACAAAGAAGGTTTGCAGCTTTTGTACATGCTAAAGCGCCACGGCTTCAATGGATCGGCTTTACGCACGAAAAATGCCTCTAGCTGGAAAGCCAATGAACTTGATGATGTTCTTACAGCCCTCGGCGACTATCCGGATTCTCTTTATCCAATTCAATACAATCGAAAACTCAGCCACTTCACTCGCGGTATGAGCTATCATTCAGATCCGGATGCGGTCATTGCAAATTCGGTGATGGAAGTTTTCGACAGTTGGAACAAGATGACTCAGCCAGAACGGCAGCAGACATTTTTGCATGAACTGGGTCATGTCATCGCTCAACAGAAGAATCTGGATTCGTCTGCTGAATGGTACAAACTTGCTGGTTGGACAGAAAAAGTCAGTCAAAAGAATGGGAGTCGTTTTGTCGAATACGAACAAACCGACAAGTCTCATTCAGTGTCTGAGTATGCGCAAACAAATCCCTCTGAGGATTTTGCCGAGACTGTTGTTGCCTATCGATTTGACGGTGCCAACATGAAGCAAAAGCATCCCGATAAATATGCTTATATCAAAGAGCATGTTTTCGACGGCAAAGAGTATCTGGATGCGAAATCTTGCACCTCATCTCTAACAAAAACAGAACAAATCAAACAAGCCAACGATGCCTCGTATGCGAATGCCCTGGCTTACGTGAAGACCCACCCCATGACATCTTTCGCAGATGATCAAATTGTGGAAGATGCTCAGACACGTTGTCTGGACTCCATGATGAAAGCTCTGGCTCATGAAATTTCTGAAACAGAGACCTGCACCACCCGCGCCCTCAAGGAAATTCAACTTTCCAAGGCCGCAAAAGCTCAGGGAGTGTCGCTAGACACCTCTCTTTTGAGTGAAAAACAACTGAATCAAATCGGTATTACAGAGGGTGGGGGCCGCGCTTTCAATCAAATGGTCCGTGTCAAATTCAGCAATGACCTTGTCAACAATATTGGCCAGGATAAGCGCAACCCCTTGGTCAGCTCTTATCTTAGACGTGCCAAAGACCCAGAATCTGGCTGCAAGGATTGGGCTTTTATGTCCGTCGCCGACATTAGACAATCCCCCCTGGCTGCTAACTTAGTGAAAGATGATCACTACTATTTCTTTCAAAACAACCGTCGGCAAAATATGGAAGCATTTATGCAGAAGTCCTGCCTCGATGCTTTCAAGAGTGCCAGCGCGGGGGCCTCTTCCTTTCGTTTAACTCTTTCAATTCTGAAAAACATGCCTTAGGTTGCTCTTAGATACGCACAGCAACTTGTTTCGGTCTGATGAAGAACTTAACCTAGAGGAATGAAAAATTTCTTCATACTTTCCATTTGCCTTCTTCAAGCCTCGTGCATGCACAACTTTCCTCAAGATTATCCTCATCCTGAAAAAAGCCCCCATCGGATGCAAAAACACGGGGATGTTCGCCAAGATGACTATTTCTGGCTGCGTGAACGCGAAAATGCCAAAGTCGTCGACTACCTAAAAAAGGAAAATGACTACACCACACGCGTGATGGCACCGGTCAAAGATCTGCAAGAGAGAATCTTTCAGGAGCTCAAATCCAGAGTCAAAGAAGATGAGTCCTCTGTGCCCGTCCGATATGCTGGCTACTATTACTACGGTCGCTACGAAAAAGGTCAGCAATATCCATTATACGCCCGGAAAAAATCCTCACTCGAAAGCAAAGAAGAAATTCTTCTCAATGTCCCAGAGCTGGCGAAGGCTCACAAGTTCTATCAGACTACCGGCCCAATGATGAGTCCCAACCAAAACATCATGGCCTTTGCACAAGATACCGTCGGAAGACGCTTTTTCGATATTCAATTTAAAGATTTGAGCACGGGCCAGCTTCTGCCCGACAAAATTAAGAGCGTTAGTTCCAACCTGGTTTGGGCAAATGACAATGAAACTGTATTCTTTACAGAACAACATCCCGAAACTTTAAGAACTGATAAAATCTACCGCTACAATCTGAAAACTCATAAGAAAGAGCTCATCTACTTTGAGAAGGATGAAACATTCTCCGTCAGTGTCTATAAATCTCTTTCAGAAAAATTCATCTATATTGGCTCTTACAGCACCCTGACCACAGAGGTGCAATATCTGCCGGCAGATAAACCCTTCGATAAGTTCAAAGTCATCTCGCAGCGGGAACGAGGTCACGAATACGCGGTTACCGACGGGATGGATCGATTCTATATCGTCACAAATAAGAATGCGAAAAACTTTAAACTGATAACCACAGATCTAAAACACACGGAATCAAGGTATTGGAAAGACCTCATTCCCCATCGCCCCGACACCTATTTGCAGGATGTGGCGGTTTTCAAAAACCATTTGGTTCTGGATGAAAGAAAAAACGGTCTAACACAGATTCAGATCACAGATCGAGAAGGTAAAAACTCTTTCTATATTCCTTTTGCAGATCAAAGCTTCTTGGCCGGTGTCGGCGACAATCGGGAATATGATTCCGAGCTGTTGCGATTTGAATATGAATCCATGCGCCTGCCACCGTCGATCTATGACATCAACATGATCACCCACAAGCAGGAGTTAAAGAAGACTCATGAAGTTCCCAATTTCAATCCGGAACTTTACAAAACCGAACGCATCTTTATCACTGCGCGGGATGGCACCTCTGTTCCCGTTTCAATGATCATGAGGAAAGACTTCCAAGCTGACGGCAAAGCGCCTCTTTTAATTTATGGCTATGGATCTTACGGAGCCAATATGGATCCATGGTTTAGCTCGGATGTATTTAGCTTGGTGGATCGTGGGTTTGTCTATGCAAAAGCTCATATCCGAGGCGGCTCCGAAATGGGTCGTGATTGGTATGATCAGGGGCGTACACTTCATAAGAAAAACACCTTCTATGACTTTATTGACTGCACTGAGGCCTTGGTGAAGAAAAAGTTTGCCGATCCAAAACGTCTTTATGCAATGGGTGGCAGCGCCGGAGGTCTTCTGATCGGGGCCGTCATGAACATACGTCCTGAGCTTTACAATGGTGTCGTCGCACAAGTTCCATTTGTAGATGTCATCACGACTATGCTTGATGAGACTATTCCCCTGACTACGGGCGAATACGATGAATGGGGCAACCCCAACGAAAAGATTTACTATGACTACATTCGAACCTACTCGCCTTACGACAACGTTGTCGATGCCAGGTATCCCAATGTCTTGGTGACGACAGGACTTCACGACTCTCAAGTTCAATATTGGGAACCAGCGAAATGGGTACCCAAACTTCGTGAACACAATAAATCAAAATCTGTTATTCTATTAAAGACCGACTTGGAATCCGGTCACGGTGGTGCCTCTGGCCGCTTCGATCAACTGAAAGAGTCTGCGACAGAGTACGCCTTCATTTTAATGGTTGATGGATTTAGATAGTTGTCTCTGAGAAAATTAAAAGGAGCTCATTCGAGCTCCTTTTTTATTACATCAATTTTCTTAGTACGTAAGGAAGAATCCCGCCATTTTTGTAGTAGTCCAGCTCCACGATCGTATCAATGCGCGAACGCGCTTTGATATTTTCCTTGGCCCCGTCGCTTCGGGTGATTGTCACCGTCAACTCCTCCTGAGGCTTCATGGTCTCAATACCTTGAATATCAAAAGTCTCGCTTCCATCTAAGCCTATGGACTTGCGATCCATTCCGCCAATGAACTGCAACGGAAGAACTCCCATGCCGATCAAATTCGACCGGTGAATTCGTTCGAAGCTTTCTGCGATGACCGCCTTCACACCCAAAAGATTTGTCCCCTTCGCCGCCCAGTCGCGAGATGAGCCCGTGCCATATTCTTTTCCAGCGACCACCACCAACGGAGTGCGTGAATCATGATACATCATCGCGGCATCGTAAATCGCCATAGTTTCACCAGTTGGCACATACTTGGTCATTCCACCTTCAATACCCGAAAGCATTTCATTCTTAATTCGAATATTCGCAAAAGTCCCACGCACCATCACCTCGTCATTACCACGGCGAGATCCGTAAGAATTGAAATCGTTAGGCTGCACACCTTTACTCATTAAGTACTTTCCAGCCGGAGAATCTTTTTTGATACTTCCCGCCGGAGAAATATGATCGGTCGTGATCGAATCACCCAGAATGGCCAGCACTCTCGCGCCATGGATTCCCTTAAGAGCCGTCGGGGTTTTGCCCATGCCATGGAAATAGGGAGGATTCTTGATATAGGTGCTTTCATCCCAAGTGTAAGTTTGCGAAGACGTCGTCTTAATTTTTTTCCAATCCTCAGTGCCTTCAAAGACATTTCCATAACGAGTTTGGAACTGGCGTACTTCCACCGCCTGATTGACGGCCTCTTGAATTTCTTGATTGCTGGGCCAGATGTCTTTCAAATAAACCGCTTGGCCATTTTCGTCTTCACCCAAAGAGTCTTTACTGATATCCACCAACATACTTCCAGCAATGGCATGAGCCACCACCAACATCGGTGAAGCCAAGTAGTTGGCCTTGACGCTTGGATTAATACGGCCTTCGAAGTTGCGATTTCCAGACAATACAGAAGCGACAACCAGATTTCCCTTTTCCACCGCATTGGCAATAGGCAAAGGCAAAGGACCGGAGTTCCCAATACAAGTCGTGCAACCATACCCCACCAGATTGAACCCTAAATAATCGAGATACTTCTGCACCCCCGATTTTTCAAGATAGTCCGTCACAACCTGCGAGCCCGGCGCCAGAGATGTTTTTACCCAAGGCTTCACCTTTAAACCACGCTCCACGGCTTTTTTGGCTACTAATCCCGCCCCAATCATCACAGAGGGATTGGAAGTATTGGTGCAACTGGTGATTGCTGCAATCACCACATCGCCGTGCCCTACTTTATAGGATTCCCCCTCGACAGTATGGGCGGAAGCTTCTTTCGACGCATTTTCTTCAGTGACTTGAAAGCCCGCTACAAGTTGTTTTTGGAAGTCGTGTTTAGCATCTGCAAGCAGGACTCGATCTTGCGGACGTTTCGGCCCAGCCAAAGATGGTACAACTTCAGAAAGATTTAATTTCAAAGTGTCCTGGAATGCAAAGTGCTCTTCATCCTCTGAACGCCACATTCCTGTGGCCTTCGCATAGGTTTCGACAATCGCCAGTGTTTCGGCATCACGACCTGAAAGCTTCAAATACTTCATGGTCTCTTCATCGACAGGAAAAAATCCGCAAGTGGCTCCGTACTCGGGCGCCATATTGGCGATGGTCGCGCGATCTGCCAATGACAAACCTTTCAATCCAGGACCATAGAA